>JAQXLO010000180.1 GCA_029012165.1 Oscillospiraceae bacterium
GCCGTTTCCTTAAGTTTGTCTAAAAAGCCCATTTGAAAACCTCCTGAATGTATTGTATTTTCCGTGTTTTTGGTTAATAAAAAGCAGCAATTTCAGAGATACAGCATACGGTGTTCCACTTGCTGCCGGTGTAGGCGGAGTCAATGGTTAATCGGATAGAGGATGTTGTTACGGTTGAATCGAAATAAAAACGGTTCTCGCCGTATGTTTCCTCCCGAACATCTTTGGCTGTGAATGATCGACTTGTCCCATCGCTGAATGTCAGCGTAAAATCCTGCACCCTGCCGTTGGCGGCATATACTCCTTTGGCAACTTTTTCACCTTGATAATAGCCGTTCCAGCAGTTTCCGTTCAGAAACTGAATTCCGCTGATTTGCTTTGGCGTTTCAAAATACAGTTCAATCCAGTTTCCGACAGCGCCCTGCTTGCCGGAAACCATCCAGCAAGTATCATAGTCTCGATCGAAGGCGTTGCTTGAATCGTATGTACGGTTGTGGCTCCCCGCAGGCTGGCAGGCGGAGGCAGACGAACCGGCCGGGTATACGATATTGTCCGGGTCTGCAAAGTGGATCGTCGCAGACGTTATTTCCGGAAGAGATTCCGTTTCGGTGGCAGAAACATCTGATGTTCCTGCGCCGGTTTCCGTTTGCGTGTTCGTTGCTGTAAGCGTATCCAGCATGTGCTGCAATGCACTGCTGTCGGGCAGGATTTGAAGCCCCTCCTCCAAAACGTTTGCGGCTTTTTCAAAATCACCGCTGTCCGTATATTGCTGCGCCAAAGAGAGATATTTCATTTCTAAAGTGTTGCTTTTCGTACCATAGGAACAAGCGCTCAGGGAAAACACTATAGAAAAAACAATGCACACAGATAGAAGTCTTTTGAGAAGCACAGAGAACAACCTTTCTTGTCTTGAAAATTCAGGTCGGCACATTGTACCGCCGATGCACCATTAAAAAATAGCGCCCAGAACACCGTCCACGATCTGCAATCCGCCGTCGATCAGGTCACCTACGACATCCCCGTTACTGTTGGCACCTGCGGAGGAATTGGATTTTGACGCAGAGTCGGTGTATGGTACAAGATAATCCGAAGAGACCCATCCGCAGGTGTGGTCGTCCAATTCGATATACGCCCAGTCGGGAAGGCTGTCGATCACAAGAACCTTTTCGCCATTGGACACACTGCTGATTCTGGATGTCTTGCTGTCGTTCGGAATGCTGTGAACCATTAAGTCCGAGGCTGTGGTACGCACGACATAGGTGCCCGATTCGATGCCCTCTCCGGTCAAGGCACGCAGTGACAGGTTGTCAAAACGGTAGCCGTCTTTTGTGCGGACGTAGTGCACCGTTGCTTCAAAACAATCGCACAAGTCGTAATCCAAATCCTCCTGCGGGAAGGTGTTGACTTGGAAAAAGTGCACTTCAAAATCATCGTCGGACAGTTTTTTGACCTGCACGTCAAAGTCCTCCACAGAAAACAGCACGTCCGACAGCACGACATACAGCTTTCCGTCCACATCTATGTATTGGATGCTGACCGAAGAGGTGTACCCGGTTTGCAAAAAGGGCATACTGTCATACATCTGCGCACTGCAATGCTGTAAAAACAAGGCGTCCAATGCAGCTTTGTTCGGAACATCGGGTTCGCTGACAGGAAACGCAGTTTCTTCCAGTGTGCCGTACTGATAACCCGCAAGCTTGACGTCCTTGTATGTGTATCGGTCATAACGGATATTGCCGGGCGTGAACCAGGTCTGATACAGGCGGCGCATCTGCGTGAACGCAGCTTCCACCTCCTGCACGGTGGGAACGGCAGAAGGCGCTTTCTCTGTGGAGATTTCGGTCGTGCTGTCCTGTACGGTTAGGAACTCCCCGTTTTCCATGGCGTTTTGCAGGGAGAGCAGGATTTTGCTGTTGGGAAAATTTTTCAGTCCCTCCTGCAAAACCTGCAGAGCTTCCTCTTCTTCGCCGCTTTCCAAATGCTGCTGTATAAGAGCGGCATATTTCTTTTCCATATTGCTGCCGCCGCACGCCGATGCTGTCAGCAAAAGGCAGACGGCCAAAAGGGCGGACAACCATTTCTGAATTCGCACTGAATCACGCTCCCGTATCACTCAACCAACTGTGCGATCTTGCGATCCTTTTCTTCCCGGGTGATGATACCCATTTCCTGCTGGATCTCAATGCGTTTGATGGCCTCAAAGTTATCCATCCGTCTTTGCAGTGCACTGCGTTTTTCGTTGAATTCCTCCTGCGACATGACTTCCATGGAGACGGCTTTTTCCAGCTTGGCCAGTTCGGCATTGAATGTCTCAAGCGCCTGTTGCTTTTCCGCAAAAATGCGGTTGTTGATTGTCGATTTCTCGATCTCCATCAGCTCTTTTTCCAGCTTGGACAGGGATTCCTTTTTTTGCCGGATCATCTGCACAGCCGTATCCATATCGTTTTTGGAAGCGGAACCGTCGGACAGGGAATCCACATACTGTTTGCCCAAGTCGGCGTATTGCTTGTCCAGCTCTTTTTGCAAAGCATCCATCTGCGTGCGCAAACGTTTCTTTTCCTGCGAATCCTCCTGCTTTTGGAAGGGGGCAGAGGCGATCATGGCAGCACCTTTTGCGGCGAGAGAGGAGATTTGTTCGGCAATTTGGAAGTTGGGCGCACCGCCGCTTGGCGCAGAGACAGAGAAGGATGCGCTGCGTTTTTTGTCCTGCACAATCACCATAACCAAAGCGGCGATAATGCACAGCACTGCAAAATAGAAGCCGAAAACAGGTTTATACTCCGCAGCATAATAGTAATCTGCGAATGTGCCCGTGGAAGAGACCAGCTCTACCAGTGCATTCAAAATGAAAATCGCAGATACGGACAAAAGCGAAATTTTTCGGCTTTTCCCTTTCAGAACGTAATGCAGAACGATCAGGACGACGGGCAAAAGCAGAAACAGAAATGCCTGCAGGGAGAATTCATCTTGCAGGGTCTGAAACAGATTGTACGACTCGGACATATCAAAATAATAGGATTCCACCGACGCATTGTAAAACGGCATTATACAGGCAATCAGGGATAGGACGGCGCAGACGGTGACGCCGTGTTTTTCAAAAAATTTTTTTACATTCATAGAGACTCCTCCTTTTTATTTGCCGGGTTATCTTTCAGGATCTTGCGGATCCATTTTTCACTGTACCCAAATTTTGTTGCCAACTGTTTGACGTTGTGCCCGTTGTACTCCTGCACGATTTGCGAAGCGATGTACTCCTTGCTGAATAGATCGACAGGAAAGGTGACTTGCTGACCACGAAAGGACTCGTGGATTTTCAGAACGTCGCCTATATCCAACAGGTTGGCCAACTCGTTGTATACGCCGTTCAGATATTCACCTTTGATGTTTTTGGTATCTAACATGACACGACTCGTCCCATACACATTTCAATTATGTTCTTATTATAATAACTCGCCTTGGAACTGTATAGAGCGACAGTACCGTGGAACAGTGCAGAGAATATTTCCTTGCAAAACTGCGATGTTGTAAATTCGACAGATGTATATTATAATATCCTCAGATCGTGTCCGTGTGTCATGCGGATCGGAGAAGAAACAAGAGGTGAAGGCTTATGGAAAAGGAAGAAAAAAAGGAAGCGGGATTGTGGGCGCCGATCAAGGCGTATTTTCAGCGTGTTTTCGATATCCACAGCGACATGATGTGCTATGAGGAAATCGACAGGATGATGGAGGAGAACACCGTCATCAACGGTTCCAATATGTGGATATTGATCATGGCGATCTTCATCGCCTCCATCGGACTGAACGTGAATTCCACGGCGGTGATCATCGGCGCCATGCTGATCTCACCCCTGATGAGCGGCATTCTGACGATGGGCTATTCCTTGGCCGTGCGGGATTTGGATATGCTGAAAAAGGCGATCGGACGGTTCGGCACACAGGTAGCCATCAGTCTTGCGGCCTCGACACTGTATTTCATCATCACGCCCTTGGACGAGCCAACTGCTGAGATGATCGCCCGCACAAGCCCGACAATTTGGGATGTGTTGATCGCCTTGTTCGGTGGTATTGCGGGCATGATCGGCAACACACGGCAGAAAAAGGGGAACGTGATACCCGGCGTAGCGATTGCAACTGCGCTGATGCCGCCGCTCTGTACGGCGGGCTACGGTATTGCCACATTGCAGCTGCGGTTCATTCTGGGCGCATTCTATTTGTTTTTGATCAACACCTTGTTTATTGCGCTGTCCTCTGCCACGGTCACTGCGATTTTGCGTGTGCCCGTGCACAAGAGCCTGAGCCAAAAGAAGCAAAAGCGCATCAACCGAATCGTAGGTGTGATCACACTGATCGTGGTGATACCGAGTCTGTTTGTCGGTGCGTATACCGTTTACAGCTCCGTAATGGAAAAGAACATACAAACCTATTTGACGAACGAATTTGTTTTTGAAAACACGCAGCTGGTGCAGAGCAGTACGGACGCCCAAAACAAGCAGATCCATGCGTCCTTAGTCGGACAACCCGTTTCACAGGAAGTGATCCGGCGGCTGGAACAGGCGCTGCCGTCCTACGGCTTGGAGGGGTATACCCTGCGCATCACACAAAATTCCATCTCCGGCGAGGATGCAGACAACTCGGACAAAATCACGATCGCCCTTCAGGAAAATACCATTTCCACATTGCAATCCCAGCTTGCCGAACAGCAGGAGAAGCTGGACGCTCTGGAAAACAGCGCCGCCGTGAAGCTGGACTTCCAGGCGCTTTCCCAAAAAGCGGAGCAGATATTTACGGATTTGACAAACTGCAGCTGCGGAATCACAGGCGACGCCGACGGCGAATACATCGTCCTCACCGCCGACACCAAGCGGGCGCTGACCGATGCGGAAATACAGGTCATCGAAAACTGGCTCCGATCGGAAAGCGGGTTGGAACAGGTGAGGCTGTATTGGAATGCGTGATTTGCCTCATACGTTTTTATAGAAAAGTATTGACAAACGGTGCGGGAAAGTGCATTCTAAAAGAGAACAAAAAGGAAAAGGAGAGAATGTATGCTATATAAGAAAAACAACGCCAAATCGCTGGACAAGGAACTGTTCAAAAATCCGACCTGCGAATACAGAGGCACGCCCTTTTGGGCATGGAACTGCAAGCTGGAGCAGGAGGAATTGGAGCGGCAGATCGACGTCCTGCGGGAGATGGGCTTCGGCGGATTCCATATGCATGTGCGCACAGGCATGGACACGCCGTACCTGAGCGACGAATACATGAGCCTGATCCGTGCCTGCGTGGACAAGGCGGAGCGGGACAAGATGCTTGCGTGGCTGTACGACGAGGATCGCTGGCCGTCGGGCGCCGCAGGCGGCATCGTCACCAAGGATGTGCAGTACCGGATGCGCTATCTGCGCTTTACGCCCTTTCCCTATGCGGACGAGGAGCGCACCGCCATGGAAAACGGCGGCAGGGGCAGCGGAAACTTGCTCGCCTGCTTTGACGTGACGCTGGACAGCAAGGGATTCCTTGCATCCTACAGGCAGATCGGCGAAGCGGATGCGGCGCAGGGCGAGAAGTGGTACGCCTATGTGGAGACCGAGGAGCCCTGCGGCTGGTACAATAACCAATCCTATATCAACACCCTCGACAAAAGGGCGATGGATCGCTTCATCGAGGTCACTTATGAGCGCTACAACGGCACCATTGCCGATGCTTTCGACAAAACGGTGCCTGCCATTTTTACCGATGAACCCCAGTTTTGGCGCAAGGGCACGCTGCAATATGCGGCGGAAAAGAAGGATGTCCTGCTGCCATGGACGGAGGATCTGCCCGAGACTTTCCATAAGGCTTACGACGAGGATCTGGTGGCGGGACTGCCGGAGCTGTTCTGGGATCTGCCGCAGGAGCGCCGCTCCCTGATCCGCTACCATTACCACGACCATGTCTGCACCCGCTTCACCGAGGCCTTTGCGGACAACTGCGGCAAGTGGTGCAGGGAGCACAACATCAAGCTGACCGGGCACATGATGGAGGAGGACAGCCTGTACAGCCAGACGGCGGCGCTGGGCGAAGCGATGCGTGCGTACCGGGGGTTTGATCTGCCGGGCATTGATATGCTCTGCGCCCGGTTTGAGTACTCCACCGCCAAGCAGACCCAGTCTGCCGTGCATCAGTTCGGATGCGAGGGAATGCTCAGCGAGCTGTACGGCGTGACGAACTGGGATTTCGATTTCCGTGGACATAAACTGCACGGCGACTGGCAGGCGGCGCTGGGCGTGACGGTGCGGGTGCCGCATCTGTCCTGGGTCTCCATGGCGGGCGAAGCCAAGCGAGACTATCCCGCTTCCATCAACTATCAGTCCCCGTGGTGGCAGAAATATAGCAGCATCGAGGATCATTTTTCCCGTGTGAATACGGCAATGACCCGGGGAAAGCCCGTGGTCAAGGTGGGTATGATCCACCCGGTGGAAAGCTATTGGCTGCACTGGGGTCCTGCGGAGCAGACGGCGCTGGTGCGGGACGAGATGGACGAGATCTTCCATAACATCACCAAGTGGCTGTTGTTCGGCAGTGTGGATTTTGACTATATCAGCGAGTCCCTGCTTCCCGAGCAGTGTGCCGCAGGCGGTGCGCCGCTGCAGGTGGGGGAGATGGCGTATGACGTGATCTTGGTGCCGAACTGCGAGACACTGCGCTCCACCACGCTGGAAAGGCTGGAAGATTTCCGCAAGGCGGGCGGCAAGCTTGTGTTCGTGGGCAGTGCGCCCACACTGGAAAACGCCGTACCCTCCGAGCGGGGCAAGGCGCTGTACGCCATCAGTGAACACGCTTCCATCAGCCGCAGTGATGTTCTGCGTGCGGTGGAGTGCGCACGGGTGGTGGAACTGCGCAGCCAAAAGGGCAGCCTGACGCAAAACCTGCTGCACCAGCTGCGCCGGGACGGGGACGGCTTGTGGCTGTTTGTTGCCCACGGCGAAGAGCCGTACAACAAGGACCTTTCCCGGTATGACGATGTACATATGCGCATCCGGGGCTGCTGGAAGCCCACGGTATACAATACCCTGACGGGGGAGACGGAAGAGATCTCCTATCAAACAGACGGCGAGAGCACCGTAGTCCTTGCCCGTATGTTCGACTACGACAGCCTGCTGCTGCGATTGGAGCCGGGCAAGGCGGGCGATGGCTGCACGGTGCCGTTTACGCAAGTCTGTCCCACGGGCAAGCGTGCGCAGCTTCCGGCGCTGGTGCCCTATACGCTTTCCGAGCCGAACGCACTGCTTTTGGACAAGGCGGAGTATGCGTTGGACGATGCGCCGTGGAGCGAAGAAACGGAGATTTTGCGTCTGGACAACGTCTGCCGTCACGCCATCGGCTGGCCGACCCGGAAAGAAAATACGGCACAGCCGTGGGTCGTGCCGAAGGAGCCGGCGGTGCACACGCTGCATCTGCGCTATACGATTCACAGTGACATCGACTGCGCCGGCGTATCGCTGGCCATTGAGGATGCCGAAACGCTGCAAATCACCTTCAACGGCGAAGCGGTACCGAACACGGTCACCGGCTGGTATGTGGACAAGTCCATCGACACCGTGGCACTGCCGGCACTGCGCCGGGGCGAGAATATCCTGACGGTGGATATTCCCTTCGGCAAGCGCACCAATGTGGAGTGGGCGTATCTGCTGGGCGATTTCGGGGTACGGGTGACGGGCAGACTTTGCACCGTCGTGGAAAAAGCGCAGAAGCTGGCGTTCGGCAGTATCACCGAGCAGGGACTGCCCTTCTACGGCGGCAACGTGACCTATCATCTGTCCATTGAGACGGACGGCGGCGCAGTGACGCTGAAGGCGCCCCATTACCGTGGTGCGCTGATGGGTATCCGTCTGGACGGCGGCGAAGAGCAGGCGCTGATTTACCCGCCCTATCACTGTTCCCTCGGTGCCCCCGCAAAGGGAGAACACACCATCGACCTCACGCTCTACGGACACCGCCGCAACGGTTTCGGCCCGGTGCATCTTGCGGACTTGAACGAGAGATGGATCGGTCCCGGCGCATGGAGAAGCGAGGATGATGAATGGACGGAGGAATACCGCATCTGCGAGGAAGGCATCCTGACATCCCCCATCATCACGGAAAATTGACGGGCGGCAGAATGTGAACCGACTGTGAAAAAGCCGAAAAAATACGGTGAAATGAATTGACTTTTTTCGGCAATAATGCGATAATGAACCCATAAAATAAAGGGAGGTAATCACCATGGCAAACCGTATCGTTCTCAACACAATTTCCTACCACGGCAAGGGCGCAATCGCAGAGATCCCCGGAATCCTTGCCGGTAAAGGCTGCACCAAAGCATTTGTCTGCTCTGACCCCGACCTGATCCGTTTCGGCGTCACCAAGAAGGTCACGGACATTTTGGATGCAGCGAATATTGCATACACCGTTTTCTCCGAAATCAAGCCCAACCCCACCATTGAAAACGTGCAGAGCGGCGTTGCCGCCTTTAAGGACAGCGGCGCCGACAGCATCATCGCCATCGGCGGTGGTTCCTCCATGGATACCGCCAAGGCCGTGGGCATCATTGCGCAGAACCCCGAGTTTGCCGATGTGCGCAGTCTGGAGGGTGTGGCGCCCACGAAGAATCATGCCACCTTCACCATCGCTGTGCCCACCACGGCCGGTACGGCGGCAGAGGTGACCATCAACTATGTGATCACCGACGCAGAAAAGAAGCGCAAGTTCGTCTGCGTGGACACTAACGACATTCCCGAGATCGCCGTGGTCGATCCCGACATGATGGCCAGTATGCCCAAGGGTCTGACGGCCGCCACGGGCATGGATGCCCTGACCCATGCCATCGAGGGCTACATCACCAAGGGCGCATGGCAGATGACCGATATGTTCCATCTGGAGGCGATCCGCCTGATCTCCAAGCACCTGCGCGGTGCTGTCGCCAATACCGACGAGGGTCGTGAGGGTATGGCTCTGGCGCAATATGTCGCCGGTATGGGCTTCTCCAATGTGGGTCTGGGCATCGTACACTCCATGGCGCACTCTCTGGGCGCTGTGTATGACACGCCCCACGGCGTTGCCAACGCAATCCTCCTGCCCACCGTGATGGAATACAATGCCGATTGCACCGGCGAAAAGTACCGGGAGATCGCCCGAGCCATGGGCGTGGAAGGCGTGGATGGCATGAGCCAAGAGGAATACCGCAAGGCCGCCTGTGACGCCGTCAAACAGCTGAGTCTCGATGTGGGCATCCCCGCTGACCTCAAGGAAATCGCCAAGGAAGAGGACGTGCAGTTCCTGTCCGAGTCCGCCTATGCGGATGCCTGCCGTCCCGGAAACCCCAAGGACACCAGCGTGGAGGACATTGCCGCCCTCTACCGCAGCCTGATGTAAACAGAACCAACGACAACGACCGCACTGCTTCGGCAGTGCGGTCGTTTTAACTCTCTTCACGGAAAATAGTGGGATTTGTGCCGGTCACCG
>JAQXLO010000181.1 GCA_029012165.1 Oscillospiraceae bacterium
CTGTGCGCCGCCGTCCAGCACGCCGAACTTGGACACAGCCAGCGGCGCGGACCGGAAGCAGGAGGAAACGTCGGCAATCAGCGGAACCTGGCCGGTCTCCGGCAGCTGGGTGAAGCGGGTCCCGTAGAGGGGGTTGTTCGTGCAGATGTGGAAGTAGTCCGCATCGGGCGTGAACTTGCTCTCGTCCCAATCGGGAATGTGGCAGAACACGTCGTCCTTGGAGGAAGCGACGGCAATGGCTTCGCCGTACTTCTGCGCCTCCTTATAGGCCTTGGTGGAAAACTGACCGCTGAGGATGAAGTCCGCCTTACCGGAGCCGTTCATGAAATTCAGGGGAATGGCGGCAAACTGGGTGGAAGCGCCGCCCTGGACAAAGATCACCTTGTAGTTCTCCGGGATACCCATGATCTCACGGAACAGATCCATGGCGCCATAGATGATCGGCTCATAGACCTTGGAACGGTGGGACATCTCCATCACGGACTGGCCGCTGCCCTGATAGTCGAGCATCTCCTCTGCCGCTCTGTTGAGAACAGACTCGGGCAGCATGGAAGGACCTGCGGAAAAATTGTAAACTCTTGACATTTTCTTACCCTCCGAAAAAATTTTTACATCTGTTATTATATTCCATTGCCGTCGGTGAAGTCAAGATATATCTTTTGCCGAATTCGTGAATTTTCACGTCTTTCCTCTGCGGATTTTATGTATTTTTCCATTTCTTGCACAAACACTTGAAAAACGGGAAAAAATAGTATAAAATACTTGCGGTAGAAAAGTTAAATTTCTTCAAGAAAGGATATGAACACCATGAGCACTCTCAACAAAAAGTCCGTAGAAGACATTGATGTTTCCGGCAAGCGTGTATTTGTGCGCTGTGACTTCAATGTGCCGCTGAAAGACGGCAAGATCACCAGCGACAAGCGCATCGTCGCATCACTGCCCACCATTCAGTATCTGCTGAAAAACAACGCAAAGGTTATCCTCTCCTCTCACCTCGGTCGTCCGAAGGGTGCTGTCGATCCCCAGTTCTCCCTCGCTCCCGTGGCTGCTCGTCTGTCCGAGCTGCTGGGCAAGGAAGTGAAGATGGCGTCCGACGTGGTCGGCGAAAGCGCCATGTCCCTCGCCGCCTCCCTCAAGGACGGCGACGTCATGCTGATCGAAAACGTCCGCTTTGAAGCGGGCGAAACCAAAAATGACCCGGAGTTGTCCAAGAAGTTCGCTTCCATGGCAGACATCTTTGTCAATGACGCTTTCGGCTCCGCACACCGTGCCCACTCCTCCACCACCGGCATCGCCGACTATATCCCCGCCGTCTGCGGCTACCTGATCCAGAAGGAGATCGAATTCATCGGCGGCGCACTGGAAAATCCGAAGCGTCCCCTCGTTGCGATCCTCGGCGGCGCCAAGGTTTCCGACAAGATCGGCGTGATCACGAACCTCCTCGACAAGGTAGATACCCTCATCGTCGGCGGCGGCATGGCGTACACCTTCTTTGCTGCCAAGGGCTGGTCTGTCGGCACCTCCATCTGCGAGGAGGACAAGAAGGATCTTGCGCTTGAACTGCTTGCCACCGCAGAAAAGAAGGGCGTCAAGTTCCTGCTGCCCATCGACAACCGCATCGGTCTCGAGTACAACGAGAACACCGAGTACAAAGACATCAACTCCGACGAGATTCCCGACGGCTGGATGGGTCTGGACATCGGTCCCAAGACCACCGAGCTGTTCAGCAACGCCATCAAGGGCGCAGGCACCGTCATTTGGAACGGCCCGATGGGCGTTTCCGAGTGGGACAACTTCGCAAACGGCACCATCGGTGTCGCTACGGCGGTCGCCGAGTCCGGCGCCATCTCCATCATCGGCGGCGGCGACTCCACTGCCGCTGTACAGAAGCTGGGCTTCGCCGACAAGATGACCCACATCTCCACCGGCGGCGGCGCTTCCCTCGAGTTCCTTGAGGGCAAAGAGCTTCCCGGCATCGCCTGCCTGAACGAAAAAGACTGATTTTAAAATGGGTGCTGCGGAACTTCCGTGGCACTCTTTTGTAGAGAAAGGACAATGTACCATGAACAAACAGCTTCGTAAAGCCGTTATCGCCGGCAACTGGAAAATGAACAAGACCCCCGATGAAGCCAAGGCGCTCATCGAAGAAATGAAGCCTCTGGTCAAGGACGCAGACTGCGACGTCGTTCTCTGCGTACCCTATGTTGACCTGTATGCCGCTCTGGAAGCCACCAAGGGCAGCAACATTAAAGTCGGCGCCGAGAACTGCCACTGGGCAAAGAGCGGCGCTTTCACCGGCGAAGTTTCCGCCGATATGCTCAAAGCCATCGGCGTCCCCTACGTCATCATCGGTCACAGCGAACGCCGCCAGTATTTCGGCGAGACAGACGTCACCGTACACGACAGAGTGCGTGCCGCTCTTGACGCAGGTCTTACCGTCATCCTTTGCGTGGGCGAGCTGCTGCAGGAGCGCAAGCAGAACATCACCATGGAAGTCATCGCCACGCAGGTCAAGATCGCCCTTGCAGGCGTTAGCGCCGAAGAGCTGAAAAACATCATCATCGCCTACGAGCCCGTGTGGGCGATCGGCACGGGCGAAACCGCTACCGCCGAGCAGGCAGACGAAGTCAACGGTGCCATCCGTGCACTGATTGCTGACCTGTACTCCGCAGCCGATGCAGACGCCATGGTGATTCAGTACGGCGGCTCCATGAACGCCAAGAATGCCGCAGAGCTTCTTGCGCAGCCGAACGTGGACGGCGGTCTGATCGGCGGCGCATCCCTGAAAGCACCCGACTTCGCCGTGATTGTCGAAGCCGCTTCCAAATAAGGAGAGTGCGCCATGAGTAAGAAACCGATGCTTCTTTGCATCATGGATGGCTTCGGTCGCAACGACAGCGACTACGGCAACGCTATCCGTGCCGCAAAGACCCCCAATATCACCCGCATTTTCAGCGAAAATCCCCTGACCTACATCGGCGCATCCGGCATGGATGTGGGTCTGCCGGACGGCCAGATGGGCAACAGCGAGGTCGGTCACACCAACATCGGTGCAGGCCGTGTCGTCTATCAGCCCCTGACCAAGATCACGAAATTCATCGAGGACGGCGTGT
>JAQXLO010000182.1 GCA_029012165.1 Oscillospiraceae bacterium
GAGTGAATTATTCTCCATTTCTAAGTGTGCATTTTTTATGGTCAGGTCTAAATTGCTTTCGTTTTCCGTAATAAAGTTTTTCATTTTTAAGTAATCACTTTCTGGATTTTTACCCCAACTATTGACATTGAGCCAAAAAGAAAAAGCACCGCAATTCGCTGCATATCAACGAAAAACGATGCTTTTTGTGGTGATCCATCGGAGATTCGAACTCCGGACACCTTGATTAAAAGTCAAGTGCTCTGCCAACTGAGCTAATGGATCATCGGGAATGCTAAAATATTATATATGATATTTCCAGCAAAGTCAAGACTTTTTTGTGATTTTTTTAAGGCAGCACCGCACAATTAGGGCGTGCGCCATGATTTATGCGGCGCTGTCTTGAAAGAGAATGTTATGGAATATGGGTTTCGTTGCCGCTGCTTGATGCCCTTGCTTCTTCGAGTGCGTCTTCAAATTCCTCTTGCGTGTCAAAGTCCTCGGGGTAGAGACCATAATCCGAGCCATCCTCGCAGAAAAGCCCCCAGTCATCGTTTGAATCCATGTGACTGCCGAAGGCTGGGGCGGAGAGGGTATAGGGCTCCTCCTCTTCTTGCTTCATGCAGTCATTGATGATTGCATAGCCGAGCCATTCTTCAAAAAAGTCTGTCTTGCCATCACCGTTAAAATCGAAGATATCATCGAAAAACCCCATACGCAGCACCTCCTTGTTCCGCAATACACTTTTAATTGTCGTCCGTCAGCACGGTGTGGGTGCAGACCTCCCGGATCTTATCCCGCAGGCGCAGGAAATCCTCCAGAGCATCGGGCTTTTGGCGGGGATTGCGCAGAAGCGCCGCCGGGTGGAAGGTGCCCATCATCCAAGTGCCGTTCTTTTCGATGAATTCTCCGTGCTGTTTCGTGACCCTGAATGCGGGGTCGATCAGCCGCTGGGCGGAAATACGCCCGAGGCAGACGATGATTTTCGGACGAATGAGGCGAATCTGCTCCCGAAGCCAGCCGATACATGCTTCCTGCTCCTCGGGTTTGGGATCACGGTTCTGCGGCGGACGGCACTTGACCATATTGCCGATGTAGATGTTTGTTTTGCGGTCAAGACCGATGGCGTCCAGATACTTGTCCAGCAGTTGTCCGCCTCTGCCGACAAACGGTTCCCCGCGCAGATCCTCCTGCTCGCCCGGACCCTCTCCGATGAACACGATCTCCGCATCCGGCACACCCACGCCGAACACAAGATTGGTGCGGGTTTCGGCAAGGGCACATTTTCGGCAGTTCATGCAGTCCTTTTGTAAGCTTTCCCAGTTTGTATACATTGCATAACACCTTCAAGCGAGAATTTTTTAAGGCAACACCCTGATTGGTGCGGTATTGCGTTACCGGAACAAAAAAGCAGAATCCTCCGTCATGGGAGACAGGGCGATACAGACATAATCCGGCTGTTCTTTTTCGATCCATGCAATCACGGACTCTTCGTAGTGGCGAGGATCGAGCAGCGAAACCTTGCCGCAGACGGCGGCAAGATATGCAGCCATGCTGTTTGTGTAGGAATCTTTGAAAATCAAAATGTGCGGACCGTCCGCATTGGTGCGGTTGACGATCTGCGCCGAGGCAAAGTCGCCGTCCAAAAAGGTGCTGTAAATCCATTGACGCTGTTGGAGGTGTTTCTTAAAAAGCAGAGCATCCGAAAAGCTTCCCTCGGTGTGTGTGTCGCCTGAATTGACATACACATAGTCCGTTGAGAAAACGGGAATCGGAATGTCGAAATCGTCCGGCGGACAAAACAGAGCGCCGACACGCTGTCCCTCGGTGCCCTCAAAGATGCCGGGATGCGCTTCGACGGTGTACTGTGCGGCATCCAAAAGAGCGGTGTCCAAGCCGAGAGAATCCGCCACCTCTGCGCTCGCCCAAAGGGCAGTAGACGGCTTCCAGTGATGATCGGTTCGAAAATACAGATCGCCGTGATGGAGGTTTTGCTCGTGCATTGCCCCGTGCAGATCCAGAATACCGAAGCCGAGCTGTGCGAAAATATCTTTTCGGTATGCGGCAATTTGCTCTGTGGTATCTGCCAGACCGCGGATGTCAAACCGATTGTCTGCGGAGCAGTATTTTCGAGGGATGGAGACATACCGAATCTCTATCGCTGAATGCGCACAGACAGCTTTCAACTCCCGGATGGAATCCACCATTTCCGCAGAAAAAAAGGAATCGGTGGTTTTGACAAAGGATACGCCGCCGTTTTCGGTTCGGCAGACCGATTTTTCTTCGTCAGCGGCATCGGCAATAAATTTTGTGCCGATGCACCGCTGAAAACCGCCGAACAAGTCTATCCATCGTTCTTTGGCGAGAACATTTTCATTCAGTTGGTTGGTTAAATAACTTGTGTCCATGACGGTGAGAATCATTCCGCGAATGCCGCCGCCATAGCCGGATATGGTTTTGGCAATATTCTGCGCCGGAAAGAGGATGACCGTACCAACGGAGAGAACCGCAAGCAGAATTACAAAAATACAGGAACATATTTTTTTCATACAACCATCCTCTTAGAAGTTGAAGTAGATGAACGGATTGTAGGAGCCCTTGACGATGTAGGAAACCGCGACCAGAAACAGCCCGAACAGCCCGACGGTGTACAGCACATCGCAGACCGTTTTCGGTGCCTTCGGCAGGGCGTCCGTCTTTTTGCGCAGCCACGGTGCGATGGGTACGGCGAACACGGCGGCGGCCAGAAGCAGAACAAGATAGTTGTCCGCATAGAAAAGGAATGTGTCGTCTATCAGCGTCGTGCCCATGCCGAGCATATTTTTAAAGTACAGCAAAGCGTCACCCAAGCTGTCCGCACGGAAAACCAGCCAGCCGAGGCACACGAATACCATCGTATAGATATACTTCAGCGGGAGCCACGCCTTGGACTTGAGCTTTTTCTCCACGCCTGTCAGCTTCTCGAACGTCAGCAAAACAAAGTACAAAAGACCCCACACCACGAACGTCCAGTTCGCACCGTGCCAAATGCCTGTCAGCGCCCACACCACGAAGAGATTGAACACAAGGCGGGGCTTCTTGACACGACTGCCGCCGAGCGGGATATACACATAGTCACGGAACCATGTGCCGAGTGAGATGTGCCACCGACGCCAAAACTCGGTAATCGAGGTAGAGATGTAGGGATAGTCGAAGTTTTCGAGGAAGTGGAAGCCGAACATCCGCCCAAGACCGATGCCCATATCGGAGTAGCCGGCGAAGTCGTAGTAAATCTGCAATGTATACGCAATCAAGCCGAGCCACGATGCCGCCGCACTGACAGGCTCGGCGCTGTCAAAGATACCGTCGGCAATCAGTCCCATCGTGTTGGCAAGCAGAACTTTTTTGAGGAAGCCGACCATGAAGCGCACAACGCCGTCGGAAAAGTCCGTCCATGTCTCCCGACGGTTCTCGATTTCCTCGGCAACCGTCTGATAGCGGACGATGGGGCCCGCAATCAACTGCGGGAACAGAGAAATATACAGTCCGACATACAGCGGATTTTTCTGCACCTTGCCGTCGCCTCGGTACACATCCAGCACATAGGACATCGCTTGAAATGTGAAGAATGAAATACCGATCGGCAGGGTGATGGTCGGGACGGTGAAGCTCGTACCGAACAGGGAGTTGATGTTGTTGAGCGTAAACATCAGGTACTTGAACACGAACAGCAGTCCGAGATTTCCCGCCACGTCGAGCGCAACGAGCGCTTTTGCCGCCTTTTTGTCCCTGCACCTGTCTATCAGCAAGCCCATCAGCCAGTTGAACAAAATGGAGCCAATCATGACAAAAACGAATTTCGGCTCGCCCCACGCATAAAATACGAGCGAAGCTAACAGCAAAAACACATTCTGCGCCACACGCCATTTGCGCAGTACGACAAAGTAGCCGAACAGCACGACCGGCAGGAACACAATCAAAAACGGCAAGCTGGAAAAAAGCACGGTAAATCCCTCCAAAAATAAGCAAAAAAAGTATAGCATACAAAGCCAAAAACTTTTTTCTGATTCGGAACAATAATCATATTATTGACAGGCGCATTTGCAAGGAATATAATGAAAAGCAGAAATCTCTCAACAAGGAGTGTCGAACCATGGTATTTGCGGCAATTATGGCGGGCGGCATGGGCAGCCGCATGGGCAACACGGCGTTGCCGAAGCAGTTTCTGCCGCTCGGCGGGCGGCCGGTGCTGATCCATACGCTGGAGCGGTTTCTGCGGGTGCGGGAAGTGGACGAGCTGTTTGTGCTGTGCCCGCCGGACTGGATAGACTATACCGAGCGGCAGGTGCGGCAGTACCTCGGCGATGCGCCCGTGACGGTGATCGCCGGCGGCAGCACCCGCAACGACACGCTGCTGTGTGCCATTCACCATGTGTATGCGCATTTTCCCGTGGACGAGCAGACCATTCTGCTCACGCACGATGCGGTGCGCCCCTTTGTGACGGAAAAGATGATCGTCGAAAACATCCTTGCCGTGCAGGCGGACGGTGCCTGCGATACGGTTATTCCGGCGACAGACACCATTGTCCGCAGTTTGGACGGGGATTTCATTCATGAGATCCCGGTGCGCAGTGAATTGTATCAGGGGCAGACGCCCCAGAGCTTCCGTTTGGCGGAACTGCGCAGAACGGTGGAGAGTCTGACGCCGGAGGAGACGGAGATCTTGACCGATGCGTGCAAGATCTACACCGTGCGTGGCAAAAAGGTGCGTCTGGTTGCCGGGTCGCCCACCAACATGAAGATCACCTATGCGGACGATCTGCCGCTGGCGGAGGCAATCCTGCGTGCACAGGGCGAGTAAAGGCAACACCGCACAAATCGCAGCGCACGCCTTGCTTGAATCTTATTCCGTCAGCTTACACATAAATCCCTTGACTTGCGTTAGCAAGTCGGCGGTCTTTCTGTGCAAGCTGACAAAAAATCTTACTTCGCAATCCGCAAACCCCAATTGTGCGGTATTGCCCTGACAACACCAAAGCGCAGGAGGGGAGCCGAAACAGTTCGGTGGACTGTTTCGGCGTGGGGAACCCTCGCCGGGGTTTCCCCGGTGCGAAGCACAAATCCCACCATTTTCCGTGAAGAACGAGATTTTATGCTTTCACTTTTCGCTCTGCAAACCAGCGGTTTTCCTCCAGATAGATGTAGGTCTGCTGTCCCTTGATCATGCAGGTGTAGCGGATGCCGCTGTCACCGGTTTTCAGCGAGGAAGCACGGCGGATATCCAGAATGCGCTCAATGGTGTATTCCGTACCATCCGGCCAGTAGACGCAAATCGGCAAAATCGTCCCGTCCTTTCCGAAACGGGTCAGCACATCAATATACTCCTTGCGATAAAACATAGATATTCCCTCCAAAAGAACAAATGTTCGATAAACACAGTCTACCACGAAACCGAACGTTTGTCAAGCGGAAAATCCATCCTATTTCACCCTCTTTTCGCATATACATTTCTTGAATGTCATATCGGGAGGGGACGAAATGTTTGTGGATCTTTTTTCGGGGCTTTTATTTTTTGTACTGCATTTGGGAACTAACGGCTCCTTTCCGCCACCGCTGTCTGCGGCAGAGGAAGCGCAGTGCCTGCAAAAAATGGCGCAGGGGGATGCCCATGCACGGGATCTGCTGATCGAGCGCAACCTGCGACTGGTGGCACACATTATCAAAAAGTACTATGCGTCCTACGACAATCAGGATGACCTGATTTCCATCGGCACCATCGGACTGATCAAAGCGGTCAATACCTTTGACCCAAAGAAGGGGACGAGACTGGCCACTTATGCGGCACGGTGCATTGAAAATGAAATCCTGATGCATTTCCGTGGACAAAAAAAGAGTGCGCAGGATGTGTCGATTCAGGATTCCATCGACGTGGATGGGGAGGGGAATCCCCTGACGCTGATGGATATCCTCTCCTGCGATGACACCATTGCGGATGATCTGGACATCCGCATGAAAACGGAGCAGCTGTATACCTACATCGAGGCTCTGGAGGATGAGCGGGAAAGGACGATTTTGGTTCTGCGCTACGGGTTGTACGGCAACGAGGTGCATACCCAGCGCATGGTGGCGAAAAAGCTGGGGATCTCCCGTTCCTATGTGTCGAGGCTGGAGAAAAAGTCCTTGGCGGCACTGCGAAAAAAGTTTCAATGACCGTTGCGAAACGGGAACGCCCATGGTACAATGAAAAAAAGGAGGCGATTCCCAATGCAAACCGTAAAACCTCATGTGCTGGAAGATATGATGGGTCAGCTGAACCGATACGCATTCACCGCAGTCTGCAAGGTGGAAGCGTGGGAGACAGTGGACGGACAGTATCTCGGCAACGGCGCATACACATTTTATGAAGAAACACGGGAAACCAAATACTTGGGGGACAGATGGTCTGCACGCTATGACTGCGCACGCATTTTCAGAGCGAAGGTCACCTTACCCGAGGATTTTGCAGGACGGAAGATCTACTTCCGTCTGGATTTCGGCGGAGAGGTGCTGGTGCGCATCAACGGCACGATCGTCGGCGCCGTCAGCTCCAGAGGCGGCAGTCACTGGATCTGCCGGGATGTTGTGCCTTTGCCGGCGGATGGGTCGGTGACGGTCGGCAAGGCGATGGATGTGGAGCTGGAGGCGTGCGTGGATTCGGGCGGCTTCTGCGACGCCGCCATGGCCGGCGCAACCGATGTGGAGTATACCATGGCAACGGCGGAGTTTGTGGCGGTGGATACTGCCTGTGAAAAGTATATTATAGACACGGCGGTGATTTGGGACGCATTGCCGAACATCCGTGATCCATTTATCCACGACAAGGTCTATGCTGCACTGGATGATTCCCTGCATATGGTGGACTACGATTTCGAGCAGCCGCAGGTGCGTGCCTCTATCCGGGAAGCGTCCGCATTTTTGGACAGCGCCATGGCGAAAATCCCG
>JAQXLO010000183.1 GCA_029012165.1 Oscillospiraceae bacterium
GAAAACAGGCAGAGCATATCGAATGGTACAGCAAATAGACGATATGTACAAATGTAAAGATATTAACGAAGCCGAAGAGGTTTTTGATAAAATGATAAAGTGGATGAGACGCAGCCGTCTCGATCCGATGAAGAAAGTTGCTAATAGTCTCAAATCTAACAAAGAAGAAATCCTCAATTACTTCTATCAAAGAGTAACTAATGCAATCGCCGAGGGTATAAACTCACTGATCCAATCCGCTAAACGCAGAGCCAGAGGTTTTAGAACCTTTGAAAGCTATGAATGCATGATATATCTTGTTGTAGGGAAGCTTAATCTTTCTTGTCCCGACCTTTTTACGTAACTTTTCACGGTGTTAAGAAAAGAAACAAATGGACGGGTCAGTTTCTATTGACAAAACACGGGATACAATTTATAATGCAAGATAGAGTAATGCGTCGGGCGGGTTGTCCGTCCCTTGCGGTTACTTGAAACAAATTCATTCTGAAAGGTGGAGTTTCTTATGAAAAAGTATGTATGCGACGCTTGCGGCTGGGTTTATGACGAGGAATTGGGCGCACCCGATTTGGGTATCGCTCCCGGCACGAAGTTTGAGGATCTTCCCGAAGATTTTGCGTGCCCGCTCTGCGGCGTCGATAAGGATATGTTCAGCGAAGAATAAGAGAGGTGTTTTTTATGGAACAGAAATTTTACTATTGTGCGCACTGCGGCAAAATCATTGCCGTTGTCAAGGAAAGCGGCGTTCCCGTGATGTGCTGCGGGCAGAAGATGCAGGAAATCATCCCCGGCACGACCGAAGCGGCAACCGAGAAGCACATCCCTGTTTACACGGTGGAAAACAATATTGTCAAGGTTAAGGTCGGCGAAGTGGCACATCCCATGCTTGCGGAGCATTACATCGAGTGGGTTTCCTTGCAGACCAAGCAGGGTAATCAGAGAAAGGTTCTCGCTCCCGAAGCGGCTCCCGAAGTCTGCTTCGCACTTTGCGAGGGCGATACGGTGGAAGCGGTCTATGCGTACTGCAACCTGCACGGCTTGTGGAAAGCATAAACGTTCCCGCAAAAATCAAACAGTCCCATTCTGTTCCCCGTGCCGAATCGGTGCGGGGATTTTTCTGTGCGGTGTTGTGCATAGCGGGACAGCGTGGTATAATGAAAAAACGGCTGGGGGTTAAAGCATGAAACGATATGTCGCACTGCTTCGAGGCATTAACATAAACGGCAAAAATAAAGTGCCAATGGCAGAATTGAAAGCGCTGTTTGAATCGCTCTCGTTTGAAAACGTCAGGACGGTGCTCAACAGCGGGAACGTTCTCTTTTCGTGCGGTGAAACCGACACGCAAACGCTGACGGCACAAATTGCGCAGGCGGTGAAAGAACGGTTCGGTTTCGAGGTACCCGTGTTCGTCATTGAACAGGGAGCGCTCGAGGACATTCTGCGCCATGCGCCCGCATGGTGGGGAACCGAGGACAAGGCGGTCTATGACAATTTGATTTTCATTCTCCCGCCCGCCACGACTGCCGAGGTGTACGAGGCGCTCGGCGAGCCGAAAGCGGGACTGGAACAGGCGCAGGCGTACCAAAATGCCGTCTTTTGGTCGTTCAGCCGCAAGGATTACAAAAAAACAAACTGGTGGTCAAAAACGGCGAGCTTGCCCATCGGGCAGAAGCTCACCATCCGCACCGCCGGCACATTGCGCAAGCTCGTTTAATACACCACGGCATCGTCCGCAGTGAAGCCGCCGAGCGAATGCGCTTTTACTTGGATGCAAACATAGGTGATGCCGGCATCGTTTGCGGCAAAGAACTGCCGCTTTGCACAGGGCGCAATTTTCAACCAGTCGCCTGCGGCAAGCCCGATTTCTTCGCCGTCAATCACGGCTTTTCCCTTGCCGGAAAGAATGCCGTAAATTTCTTCATTGTTCTTGTGCGCATGAACGAACGGCACACCGACACCCGCAGGGAGTTGGTTGACGCTGACCTCTGCGCCGGTTAGCGCAAGCGTCTCGTGCAGCTCGGCCCTGCCTTCGTTTCCGATGGTGGTTTTCGTGTAGTTTTTCATGGTTTGTACCTCCAAAAATGATTTGCAATTTTTTTGCTTGTCTGTAGTATATTGCTCGGTACATCCAAAAACAAGTACGCACTTTTTTATAACTGTATATTCTTTTCGGGATGTGTAGTATAATGAGAGTACGAGGTGATTTCGGTGAAAACAAAAGACGAATTACCGGCTTGCCCTGTGGCAACAGCCGTATCGTTAATCGGCGGGAAGTGGAAGCTTCTGATTCTGCGCAATCTGAAAGCACGCCCGTGGCGGTTTAACGAATTGCAAAGAGACTTGGACGGCATATCGCAAAAGGTGTTAACCGACAGCTTGCGGCAGATGATTGACGACGGGCTTGCGTATCGGCACGATTATCGGGAATTGCCCCCAAGAGTGGAATACGGACTGACCGACCTCGGACGGGAGATGTTGCCGATTATTGACGCACTTGCCGATTTCGGAAACTACTATAAATCCGTGCAAAAAGAGTAACGGAAAGAATGGATTTGTACAGGAGGAAACATGATGGATAATCGGTTTGAAAAAGTGTACGCACAGGGAGCGCTCAATCAGATTGAAATTTGGGTGGACCGGGAAACGGGCGTCAACTATATCTTTCGCCAGCACGGTTACGCCGGCGGCATGACGCCGCTTTTAGACAGGGACGGCAAGCCTGTCGTTACGCCGATCGTGCATCGGTAAGAGAAACTGCCGGCAGTTGCCCGACGGATTTCGGGAATAATCCGCATCAAAGCGTACAATCACAGCCAAAAGCCCGATTGTTCGTTTTCGTTGCTTGCGGCAACGGCTTTTTTTCCATACAATAGCGGTAACAACTGAACGAAAGGAAGTTATCTCTATGTTAAACGAAAACATCAAAACCATCCGAAAGTCAAAAGGTCTTTCGCAAGAAGAACTTGCCGTCAAGCTGAACATTGTGCGGCAAACCGTTTCCAAATGGGAGCAGGGCTTATCGGTGCCCGACGCCGATATGCTCATCGCTCTGTCGGATGCGCTCGATACCCCCGTAAGTATATTGCTCGGAGAAACGGTTGCCGAACCGCAAGCGGATGATTTGAAAGCGATCGGCGAAAAGTTGGAAGTGCTCAATTTGCAGCTCTCGCAGAGAACGGCGGCAAAACGGAAAGCATGGCACGCACTGTTCGTCGCATTGTGTGCGGTTATCGCCGTGCTGTTCGTCGGGCTGATTTTGTTGCACAGCCCGTATTTGGGTTGGAATTTCGCAGACCCCGAAACCGCCGTTTTAGGGACAGCGTTTCATGCGGCGGAGTGGCTGTTTATGCGGCTTGCGCCGATTGTATTTGTCGGGTCTGTTGTCGGCGCCGTATGCACCCGCAGAAAAGCTTTGTCGATGTAATCTCTGTCGCCGTGCGCATCAAAGCGTTATGTGGGATTCAAAGTTTCGGTCAAGCCTTTGGGAAGGCTTGCGGATTCCAAAGGCGGCGCATTTGGCCGCCGACCGCAGGCAAATTGTCAACAGTGCACTGCCCATGTGACGCTGGACAGAAAAAGGGAACGCGAAATTTTTTATGTTCAACTATTGACATTCGTTCCTTAATGATATACAATATCAATAAGAAAACGCTTGCAATAGGAATGATGACAGATGATGAAGCGAAACACCATTCAGCGCACCCTGGTTTTGCAGGCAGTGCAGCGGCTGCAGTGCCATGCCACTGCCGAGGAGGTCTACGAAACGATCGTGCAGGAGCACCCGCATATCAGCCGGGCGACGGTATATCGCAACCTGCGCTCGCTGGCACAGGACGGAGAAATTCGTCGGATGGAGATCCCCGGTGCGGCGGATCGCTTCGATCATCAGTGCCACGAGCACTGCCATGTGAAGTGTGAGAAATGCGGCAGAGTTTTTGACGTGGACATGGAAAATATCACAGGTTTGGAGAAAAACATCCGGGATGCCCACGGCTTCGCTTTCACCGGGTACGAAATCCTTTTTTGCGGCGTCTGCCCGGATTGTCAAGCGCAGAACCGCTGATCCCGGCGAAGCCCCATCATGTGCGTATACGGGCGCATCAAAACCCGTAAATATATATATCAAAGGAGTACGGTTATGAGAAGTATCACAACATTGGATCTGCAATATGCACATCGTTTCTATGGCTTCAAGGGCGAAGCACAGTATTTGCACGGTCACACCGGCGTGCTGACCATTGAGGTCGAGGACTCTGTCGAACCCGGCGTGAACATGGTTTTCCCCTGCAATGAAATCCAAAAGACGGCGTGGGAGGTTTTGAAAAATTTTGACCATGCTTTGATCCTGCGGGAGGACGACCCTCTGCTGCCTGCGATTCTGGGTGTTTATGAGGCGCAGGGCATCAAGGACGGCGCACCCACCAACAAGATGAAGGGTCCGGCGTTCCAAACGGAGCTTGCCACCGCATATCCCGACTGCCGTCTGGTCGTGACCAAGGAAACCATGACCGTGGAAGGGATGATCAAGATCGTCTATGATCTGCTGAAGGACAAACTGAACATTGCCAAGCTCACCTTCACCAGCGGCGTCAATGCGGCCTCGCAGGAGTACGAGATTGACAGAACCGTTGACCGCTGTCCGCTGTGCGGCATTGCGCTGAACGAAAACGGCGTTTGCCCGAAGTGTGGGTATAAAAAGAAATAACGCACAAAACACTTCTGCATAAAGAGCCGGGACTGCCGCTGTCGGATTTTCCGACGGACGGCGATCCCGTTTTTTCGGGCTCGGAGTACCCTTGTACGCCCATCGCCCGAAGAAAACGGCATCGGGCATCCTTTCTCGCCAGGCTGCCAGCTTGCCGAAAATACTTTTTCGACAAGCTGTGACTTGCGTCAGCAAGGCGGCGGTCTTTCTGTACAACCTGACGAAAAATCTTGCTTCGCAATCCGCATACCTCGATTGTGCGGTGTTGCCATAAACGTTCCGGCGAAAAACCGAACAGTCATATTCTATTCCCCGTGCCGAATCGGTGCGGGGAATTTTCCTGTGCGGTGTTGTGTAC
>JAQXLO010000184.1 GCA_029012165.1 Oscillospiraceae bacterium
ACCAGCGCATGGTGCCCTCCACCGTCAGGGCATGGAGAATGTGGAAGGGTTCCTTGTTGTATTTTTGCAGCAGCGCAAGCGCTTCTTCTCTCGTAAACATGAACGTCACCTCAAAGAATCTCGATATGGTTTTCACGGCAGATGCGCATCGTCTCATCGTCCCACATGGAAACCTGCACCTCGCCCACGTGCGCCTTTTCCAACAGCAGCATACACAGTCTCGACTGCCCGATGCCGCCGCCGATGGAGTACGGCAGTTCGCCATTCAAAAGTGCCTTGTGGAACGGCAGTTCCCGCCGTGCGTCACAGCCGGCAAGGGTCAGCTGTCTGTCCAAGGATTCGGGACTGACCCGGATGCCCATGGAGGACACCTCAAAGGCACAGTCCAAAACGGGATTGTAAAACAGGATGTCGCCGTTCATCTGCCAGTCGTCATAGTCCGGCGCACGTCCGTCATGCTTTTGCCCGGAGCGCAGCACGCCGCCGATCTGCATGAGGAACGTGGTGGGATGCTCCTTGACATAGGCGTTCTCTCGCTGTTTGGGCGCAAGGTCAGGATACAGATCCTCCAGCGCCTGCGTCGTGATAAAGCTGATCTCCCTGGAAAGGGTATACTGCAAAGACGGGAACAGCTCCTGCAAATGCTCCTTGGTGTCCACAACGGCGTTTACAATGGCGGTGACCGTCGCTTTCAGGTAGTCCTCGGTGCGATCCGTGACGGCGATCGCCTTTTCCCAGTCCCACTGATCCACATAGATGGAGTGCAGATTGTCCATCTCCTCGTCACGGCGGATGGCGTTCATATCGGTATACAGTCCCTTGCCCGGGTGGATGTCGTACTTTTTCAGCGCCATGCGCTTCCACTTCGCCAGGGAGTGCACCACCTGCGCCGTACCGCCCGTTTCCCGCACGTCAAAGCTCACCGCACGTTCCACGCCGTTCAGGTCGTCGTTCAGCCCCGATTCCTGCGCCACAAACAGCGGCGCCGACACACGAATCAGATTGAGCGCAGAGGACAGCTTTTTCTGAAAGAAGCTGCGTGTCTCCTCGATGGCTTTCTGCGTTTCGTACAAGGACATCTGCGCCCTGTACCCTGCGGGAACGTAGGTTTTGCTCATGTGTATTCCTCCACTTCGCATTCAATATAGAGAATATCATAGCACAAATTACAAAAAAAGTAAAGTGTTCTGCACGGGATTTTTGGCTTCCCTTTTTTGCTTTTCGTGCAATAGATGTATATATATACATTTTTATTGCATTGTTTCCCTCCGAATCGGCAGAATACACAAGAAAAATTCATTTTGCATGAAAATTTTAACATTTCCCACGTTTATTCGTTTTTCAATGAATTTTATGCAAAAACCCTTGACAAAACTGCATAGGGACTGTATAATTATGAAAAACAAACGCAAGGAGTAATGCAACATGAAACAGTACAAAAAAGTCGTTCTCGCCTATTCCGGCGGTCTGGATACATCCATCATCATCCCGTGGCTGAAGGAAAACTACGGCTGTGAGGTCATCGCCGTCTCCGGCGACGTCGGTCAGGGTACCGAGCTGGACGGTCTCGAAGAAAAGGCGCTCAAGACCGGTGCTTCCAAGCTGTACATCGAGGATCTGAACAAGATCTTTGTCGAGGACTACATCTGGCCCTGCCTGAAAGCCGGCGCCAAGTACGAGGAATATCTGCTGGGCACCTCCTTTGCCCGTCCCGCCATCGCCAAGCGGATCGTCGAAATCGCCAAAGCAGAGGGCGCAGACGCCATTTGCCACGGCTGCACCGGCAAGGGCAACGACCAGGTTCGTTTCGAGCTGACCATCAAGGCGTTCGCCCCCGAGATGGACATCATCGCTCCCTGGAGAACGTGGGACATCAAGAGCCGTGAGGAGGAAATCGAATACGCCGAGGCACACAACATGCCCCTGAAGATCAACCGTGAACCCAACTACTCCAAGGACAAGAATCTGTGGCACCTTTCCCACGAGGGTCTCGACCTGGAGGATCCGGCAAACGAGCCGATGTACGACAAGATTCTGGAAATGGGCGTCACCCCCGAAAAGGCACCCGACACGCCCACCTACATCACCCTGCACTTTGACAAGGGCATCCCCACCAAGCTCAACGGCGAGGAACTGGACGGTGTTTCCATGGTCAAAAAGCTCAACGAGCTGGGCGGTCAGAACGGTATCGGCATCCTCGACATCGTGGAGAACCGTCTGGTCGGCATGAAGAGCAGAGGCGTTTACGAGACCCCCGGCGGCACCATCCTCTATCAGGCGCACCAGATCCTCGAAACCATCTGCATCGACAAGGAGACTGCCCACTTCAAGGCCTCCGTTGCCCAGAAAATGGCCGAGGTTGTCTACAACGGTCAGTGGTTCACTCCCCTCATGCAGGCGCTCATGGCTTTTGTGGACAAGACGCAGGAGACCGTCACCGGCGACGTCAAGCTGAAGCTCTACAAGGGCAACATCATCAACGCCGGCGTGACCAGCCCCTACACCCTGTACGACGATGTCACCGCCTCCTTCGGCGAAGATCAGGACTACAATCAGGCGGACAGCGCAGGCTTCATCAATCTGTTCGGTCTGCCGATCAAGATCAAGGCCTTGCTCGACGCCAAGAGAGAGCAGAACAAATAATTACATTGGGAGAGTTTGCACAAAGCTCTCCCATTTTAGGTATTAAGGAGATCCGTTATGAAATTATGGGCAGGCAGGTTTCAGAAAGAAACCGATGACCGTGTAAACAGCTTTAACACCTCTCTCCCCTTCGACCGCCGTATGTATGCCCACGACATCGAGGGCAGCATGGCACACGCCAAAATGCTCGCCGCCACCGGCATCATTGCCGCCGAGGACGCAGAGAAAATCTTGGACGGACTGCAGGGCATCCAAGCGGACATCGAAAGCGGCAAGCTGACGATGGACAACGATGCGGAGGATATCCATATGTTCATCGAGGCGGAGCTGACCGCCCGCATCGGCGATGCCGGCAAGCGTCTGCACACCGCAAGAAGCCGCAACGATCAGGTGGCGGTGGACATCCGGTTGTACCTGCGGGACGCTATTGCAGAGCTGAACGGTCTGCTCAAAGAGCTGGTCGAAGTACTTTTGCAGAAAGCGGAAGCCTACGCCGAGGCGATCATGCCCGGCTACACCCACCTGCAGCGGGCACAGCCGATCACGTTCGGTCACCACCTGATGGCATACGTCAGTATGCTGCTGCGGGACATCGACCGCATGAACGACTGCAACAAGCGCATGAACATTATGCCCCTCGGCTCCGGCGCACTGGCGGGTACCACCTACCCCATCGACCGGCGTATGACCGCTTCCCTGCTGGGCTTTGACGCACCGTGCAGCAACAGCTTGGACGGTGTTTCCGACCGGGACTTCTGCATGGAGCTGGCAAGCGCCGTGTCCATCTGCATGATACACCTGTCCCGCTTCTCCGAGGAGATCATCCTTTGGTGCAGCTGGGAGTTCCGCTTCATCGAGCTGGACGACGGCTTCACCACCGGTTCAAGCATCATGCCGCAGAAAAAGAATGCCGATGTGACGGAGCTCATCCGGGGCAAAACCGGGAGAGTGTTCGGCGACCTGACCACACTGCTCACCATGATGAAGGGTCTTCCCCTCGCCTACAACAAGGATATGCAAGAGGATAAGGAGGCGATTTTTGACGCCGTGGACACCCTGCGGGAATGTCTCGTCACCTTTATCCCCATGCTGGACACCATGACGGTCAAAAAGGAAAATATGCGCATGGCCGCCGCCAAAGGCTTCATCAACGCCACCGACCTCGCCGACTACCTGACCAAAAAGGGGATGCCTTTCCGGGATGCGTACAAAATTTCCGGCTCGCTGGTCGGTCTGTGCGTCCGGGAAAACACCGTTTTGGAGGACATCCCGCTGGACACTTTGAAAGA
>JAQXLO010000185.1 GCA_029012165.1 Oscillospiraceae bacterium
GCCTATGAGCCGTGCTTCACGCTGATGTGCGAATGGTTCAAGCAGCTGTTCGGCGAAAGCGAAGGCAAGGACGGCGTGGGCATTTATCCGTCCTCCGCTGTTTTCTCCACGGATCTGCATTCCCTCGGACAGTATATCCAGCAGGGAGAGCGCCATCTGTTTGAAACCGTGGTGCTGTTCAAGCAGCCTAAGGAAGAACTCTTCATCGGCATCGACCCCGAAAACATCGACGGGCTGAACTTCCTTGCCGGCAAGTCTCTGTCCTATGTCAACCGCAAGGCGTTTGAGGGGACGGTGCTCGCCCATGCAGACGGCGGCGTGCCGAATCTTGTGATCGAATGCGAGCGGATCGATGAATACAATGTCGGTTTCCTGATCTATTTCTTCGAGCTGGCGTGTGCCATTTCCGGCTATGTACTGGGTGTCAACCCCTTCGATCAACCCGGCGTGGAAAGCTACAAGAAAAATATGTTCGCTCTGCTCGGCAAACCCGGTTACGAAGCCGAAAAAGCAATTCTCGAAAAAAGACTTTCCGAATAAAAATCAAAAACGAAAGGAATTTACTCTTATGATCAATCTAATTCTCGGCCACAAAGGCTCCGGCAAAACCAAAAAACTCATCAGTCTCGTCAACGAGGCGATGGAAAAGTCCGACGGCTGTGTTGTCTGCATCGAAAAGGAGCCTCTGCTGACGTATAATGTCAACTATCGTGTTCGCCTGATCGACACCGACAACTACGGCATTGAAGGCTGCGACCAGATGCTGGGCTTCCTGTGCGGCGTTTGCGCAGGCAACCACGACATCACCGACATTCTGATCGATGCGACACTGAAGATTTGCGGCAGAGATTTTGCCCAAATCGGTGCTTTCCTTGCCGCCGTGGACAAATATTGCGCACAGTCCGGCAAGAATGTTACCTTCACCATTTCCGCCGACAAAGAGGAGCTTCCTGCGGAAGTATTTGATTTTTGCCAGATTATCTAAGGCAACACCGCACAAATCGTGGCGCACGCCTTGGCTTGAATCTCATTCCGTCAGCTTGCACAAAAATCCCTTGACTTGCGTCAGCAAGTCGGCGTTCTTTCTGTACAACCTGACGAAAAATCTTGCTTCGCAATCCGCACACCCCGATTGTGTGGTCTTGCCCTAAAAATTTTTTGCAAAAAATCGAAATTGCTTCTTGACAAACATAAACAATAATTATATAATATCTTTCGTTAGATTCCAATATCTTGTGGTTTCTGCGCATTTTTGAGGGAATAACAGCTATGATCTTTGAACTGGAACCCATCTTCAACAACGTCGGATCGTCTCTGCCTGTGGATTACAGTCTGGACTTTTCAGATGTTGCGCTGAATCTGACCCATCCCTTCACCGAGCCTGTTTCGGTCAAGGGGGAGTTCAGAAACATCGCAGGTGTCGTTTCCGTTGATGCTACAGCTTCGTTTACGCTCTCGCTGTTTTGTGACCGCTGCGCTTCTCCTATGCAGCAGGTGTACCAGATTCCTGTGGAGCACACCTTGGTCACACAGCTAAACGACGAGACCAACGATGAGCTGATCTGCATAGATTCGTTTCGGTTCGAGCTGGATGAGCTTGTGTCCGACGACATATTTCTCTCTTTGCCCTCAAAATTTTTATGCAGGGCTGACTGCAAGGGCTTGTGTCCCGATTGCGGTCAGAACCTGAACGATGGACCATGCAGCTGCAAAAAGGCCGTTGACCCCAGATTGGAAGGTTTGCTGCAGCTTTTGGATAATTCGTGAAGCAGCCAAGTAGTTTAAGGAGGTGCTCGCAACATGGCAGTCCCGAAGAGGAGAGTATCAAAAGCAAGACGCGACAAGAGACGTTCCAACGTATGGAAGCTTACCGCTCCTACGCTCGAAAAATGCTCTAAGTGCGGCGAATTGAAGAGACCGCACAGAGTATGCCCTGAGTGCGGCTATTACAATGGCCGTCAGGTCGTGAAGAAGGACGCATAAGTTACGATCAGTAACGCCGCTTACGGACAGAGAAGAGTTTCCCTTCTCTGTCTTTTGCTTTTTATGCGGTAATATTTCAGAATCAAACAGGTGATTGCGATGGCAGTACAGATTGCAGATATCGAAAAACATTCCCCATGTGCACATAAAAGAATTCACACCGGAGATAAACTTCTGCGCATCAACGGGCATGAGATCATGGATGTGCTGGATTACCGTTTCTTTATGCAGGCGGAAAAGCTGGATCTGGAAATCGAAACAGCGAAAGGTAAGGTGCGCCATGTTCATGTGCGCAAGCAGGAGACGGAGGATTTGGGTCTTGTTTTTGAAACGTATCTGATGGACAAACAGCGCCGCTGTGCCAATCAATGCATCTTTTGCTTCATCGACCAGCTGCCGCATGGGATGCGTGAGAGCCTGTATTTCAAAGACGATGATGCACGGCTGTCCTTTTTGTTCGGCAACTATATCACCCTGACCAATCTTTCCGAGCGGGAAGCTCAGCGGATCGTGGATATGCACATCAGCCCGGTGAACATTTCGGTGCACACCATGAATCCGGATCTTCGCGTCAAAATGATGGGCAATCGTTTCGCCGGAGATTGCTTGAAATACTTGAAAAAGTTTGCGGATGCAGGATTGCGTCTCAACACACAGCTGGTTCTTTGTCCGGGCATCAACGACGGTTCGGAGCTGGAATACAGCCTGCATGAACTTCGTAAATTTACCCCCGCATTGCAAAGCATCGCCGCCGTTCCCGTCGGTCTGACGGCGCACCGGGAGGGGCTTCACCCGTTGCGGGGCTTCACGCAAAAAGAAGCTGCCGCGGTAATTGATACCATCGACAGCTTTAATAAGGAGAATGAAAAGGAAGGATTGGGGATCCTCGCTTTTGCAGCTGATGAATTTTTTATCAAAGCACAGCGTCCGATTCCCGATTCCGAGTACTATGCAGATTTTCCACAGTTGGAAAACGGCGTCGGTATGTGGGCTTTGATGCGGGAGGAGTTTATGACAGCTCTCCAGGATGCGCCGTCCCATGCTGTGCGCACAGTGAGCGCAGTCTCCGGAAAGGCAGCTTATCCGCTGATCGCCGCACTTTCCAAGGCGGCAGAGGAAAAATGCTGTGGTTTGCACGTTCAGGTGATCGCTGTGGAAAATCGCTTTTTCGGTCCCGAGATCACCGTTTCCGGTTTGCTGACGGGAAAAGATATTTTGGAGCAAACGCAGGGTCTTTCGCTGGGTGAAGCACTGCTGTTTCCGGAATCCGCATTGCGGCAGGGCGAATCCGTTTTCCTCGATGACAAAACGCCGCAGCAGCTCAGTGAGGCGCTGGGTGTGCCTTTGATTCCCGTACCGAATGACGGTGCCGCATTTTTGCACGCTTTATTGGGAACGCTGTAAGCACAACTCCAGCGTGAGGACGCTGAACGCCGAGAGCGCAATGCATGGCCGCAGACAGTACAGCAGATCCGATGCTAATATGATCGCTGTATAATAATTCAGCTGTCTGCCCGCCATCAGATAGCAGGCGGCGCTGCTAAGTGTGATCGTCCATATGTACCCGCCGCAGAAAGCGAGGAGCGTTTTCGTCAGATCTTGCAGTGCGATATAGGTTTCTTTGGCTTGTTGCAGCCATTTCATGAAAATCACCGTTTGCATTGTAGCATATCTTTTGTGTCGCTGCAATGCAAAAAATCTGGTAACAGGAGGCAGCGTATGGCCGTTGGTATTTCCTCCGCCTGCTTTTATCCGCTGGAAACAGAGCGGGCACTTCGACGCCTTGCAGAGAGCGGAGTTGAACACACGGAAATTTTTTTCAATGCCGGGTGTGAGACCAAAGGTTTGATACTGCAAACCATCACGGACATCGTTCGAGGCAGCGGGCTAAAGGTGTGTGCACTGCATTCCTATTGCAGTTTTGCGGAGCCGCACTTGATTTTTTCGCCCTATGCACGGCGGATGCAGGACGGTATCGAAGTGTACAAAGGTCTGTGCGAGGCGGCAAACACGCTCGGCGCAAAATTTTTGGTTCTGCATGGAGAAAAGGAGCCGTTTCGCATCTCGGAACAAGCGTATATAGAACGTTTTGCACAACTGGAAGAAATCGTGCGCTCGCAGGGCGTGCTGCTCACGCAGGAAAATGTGGTACACTTTCGTTCGCAGGATCCGTCCTTTTTGGAGACCATGCGCACAAGCTTAGGTGACAATTTCCGCTTGACACTGGATATCAAGCAGGCTGTGCGCAGCCGTGTCGATCCTGTGACGTTGGTCAAGGATTTTCTTCCAAACATTGTGCATATGCACATCAGCGATCATGGGGAAAGGGGAGACTGCCTCCCGCCGGGAGAGGGCAGTTTTGATTTTGAAGCGCTGTTCTCTTTGATGCACTCAGGAGGATATACGGGGCATTATATGCTGGAGCTGTACCGCACCTCTTATGAAAACGAGACTGTACTTTTGAATTCTTTTAAAAAAGTCTCAAAAATTCATGCAAAAACCATTGCAAAAAACTCGGCGGGATGTTAGAATAAACTAAATAAAATGATGAGGTGATTGGCATTGAAGTGCCCGTTTTGCGGTTTTGAAGAAAGCAAAGTCATTGATTCCCGCCCCACAGACGAGGGGGAACGTATCCGTCGCCGTCGGGAGTGCATCAGCTGCGGTAAGCGCTTTACGACATATGAGATCATCGAGAGCGTGCCGATCATCGTTGTAAAAAAAGATAAATCCAGAGAGGTGTTCGACCGCAGCAAGCTGTTCAACGGGCTTCTGCGTGCGTGCGAAAAGCGCCCTGTGTCTTTGGATACGATCGAGCACGTCGTGTCCGAGATCGAAAGCAAGCTGCAAAATTCCCTTGACCGTGAAGTGACATCCACGCATATCGGTCAGCTTGCCATGGACTACTTGAAGGATATTGATGAAGTTGCCTATGTGCGGTTTGCCTCTGTCTACCGTCAGTTCAAGGATATCAACACCTTTATGGCGGAGTTGGCAAAGCTGCTGGGTGAAAAATAAGGAGGTACCTGTATGGATTTCGGTGAAATTTTCGGCAAGATCAAGGACTTTTTCGGCGATGTGGTGGACTATTTTAAAAACTTTAAAGCCAGTTCACTCTACAAGTTCGGCGACATGATCTATGCGATCGTGATGCTGATTGTCACGATCGTCAAAACCTTAACCTAATATACAAACAACGGAGCTGTGATTTGGTTCACAGCTCTTTTTCTTTTATCTATATCGTCTTTTTCTCTGGGTATTGACGGCGCAAATGCCGCCCGTTGCGCCAAGCAGGAGCATACACACACTGCACAGCGCCAGCTTTCCGCCGAGACTGCCGTAAAAGGCTGCGCAAAGCACAAGCAGAAATAAACACATCGGTACTGCGGACAGAGCACCATAGAGGATGCCGCTTTTGCGGATAGCTTTACCTGCAATAAATCCGGCGATGAATGACGGCACCAGACAACTGACAAAAGCGAGAATCATCAGAATCATCCCGGACAGGTCGTTGCGAAGCGCCAGTGCACAGGACAGAAGCAATGCCCCCACCGTCAGCGCAATGCCAATGACGGAAGCAATCAAAACCTTGAGCGCTTTTTCGAGATTTGGATTTTCTGTTTTACTGTGTTTTTTGGACATGAAAAATCCCCCTCATAGGATGGTAGTACATCTTATGAGGGAGATGATTTGTTTATGACAGATCAGTCGTCTCTTTTCTTGCTCTTCTTGCGGCCGGCTTCGCTCTTTTGTTTGCTTTCTTCCATCTTGGCAAGCTTTTCTGCCTCTGCGGCTTCCTTGGCTGCCTGACGTTCCGCTTCCATCTTCTCGTTGGCGGTATTGTTTGTGCCGACTGCCCAGCGGGTGACCTTCATCTTGCTGCGGTCTGCGCCGGTTTCGATGATCAGACTGTCGTCCTTGACGGTAACGACGCGGCCCATGATGCCGCCGATGGTGGTGATTTCGTCGCCGATCTGGATGTTGTCACGCATGGCCTGTTCTTCTTTCTGCTTCTTCTTCTGGGGACGGATCATGACGAAGTACATGATGGCAAACATGGCAACCAGCATCAGAATCATGCCGATGCCGCCGCTCTGCTGGGTTGTGCCGCTTGCGGCTGCGAGGGTGATAATGTTCATAAGTTAAACCTCCAAAACGTATTAAACATCATTATAAAGGACAAATGTAAAAAAAACAAGAGGAAAGTGAAAAATTATTCCAAAGAAAAGTCCTCTGCACTGAAAAGTGGCAGCTGTGCCTTCTTTTGCGGAACCCGCTTGAGCGGGTCATATTGAAAACGCCTGCAGTGGGAATCGGGCTGCATGATCCCTTTTTTGACGCAAAGGATGCAGCTGTCATCGCAGGACTTTTGCCCATGGGCACAATACATACAGGCGGGTTTGATTTTTTTATGGACAAGGGATTGCTTCATACTATTCGCTCCTTACCGATAGAGCATACCATATTACAGCTTTTTTTGCAAGCAAAAATGGCTACAAAATATTTTCAAAGGACAGGGAAACAGATTCCCGTACACCGTCGAGCAGATGCAGACAGCGTATACAGCTTATGCGGTAGCGCTCTGCATCATTCGTGAGATCCGGCAGGCTTTCAATCTCTGTTTGCAGGTCGGAAAGATCACTGTGTATTAGGAAAATGTGAAAAATCTTGGTGCTCTTTTTCCATTGCAAAGCGATCTTTTCTCCGGAACGTTCCGGGGATACATCCGCATAGACAGCATCTTCCAAAGCTTCTCCAAGGGAGGCAAACTGCTTTTGGAGCAGGAAATAGCTGCTGACAGAAAGGCTCAGCGCCAAAAGCAGCAGAATGACCGACAGAATCACACGTTTTGTCATGGCTTTTCCTCCTTGCGAATACAGGTAACAACGCCCTTTTTGTCCGCTGTCAGCAGCAATATATCCTTGAGCGGCATTCCGCTTTGGCGCACGATACTGTTCAGCTTCTGCTTATCCATGCCGCATAGCGAAAAATTTTCGTACTGTATTTTTCCATCATAGATCACGGGGCACACCATGCCCGAATCCGGTTCGGATATCTCCAGCATTTCAGCCGTAACATTTCGTTTCGGCGGTTTAAGCTGCAAACTGATCTTGCCGTTGGATTCCAGAATGGCATACTGCACCTGCGTCAAATCGAATACATCCTTTTCCCGCATCGCTTCCATCAAATCATCCAGTGTGATGCGTGTTTTTTTCAATGCACCCTGATCCAGCGTGCCCGCACGGATTACTGTGATGGGATTTCCTTGAGACAGTTTACGGAATTTTTCGGATTTGACACATATGGCGGAAAGCAGGATCTCCAGTGCCGTCAGCATAAACACCGCCATAATCGAATTTAAAATGGGCGTGTCATTGTTTTCCAGGGGAATTGCCGCAATTTCCGAAAGCAGAATGGTGATAACCAGCTCCGAGGTCTGCAATTCGCCGATCTGCCGCCGTCCCATCAAGCGCATGCAAACGAGTATCAGCAGGTATAGAATCAATAATCGGATCAGTTGTACAGCCATTTTTTCGCCTCCTTCCTTTTAGTATGGACGGCAAATATATGTTTAATCCATAGTTGACGAATAGCACAATATCCGCTATAATTGTGTAGATCAAAAGGAGTGAGCCTATGGACGCTTGGATCGGATTGGACATCGGCGGCACCAAATGTGCGGCTGTTTGTGCCTTGCCCGGTGAAACGCCGGTGATTGTAGATAAAATACGCTTTGAGACAGCGAAATGTTCCGGCTGGCAGTCGGTGCTTGGCGCACTGTCCGATGCAGTCAAAACGCTCTCGGCACGCAACGCAGCGCATATCCTCGGCATCGGCATCAGCTGCGGCGGACCGCTAAATAGCCGCAGAGGGCGTATTCTTTCTCCGCCGAATCTGCCCGGGTGGGATGATGTGCCCATCGTGGATTATTTTACGGAAAAGTTCGGTGTGCCCGTATTTTTGCAAAACGATGCCAACGCCTGCGCCGTGGCGGAATGGAAATTCGGTGCCGGAAAAGGGTGCCGAAACATGATTTTTCTGACCTTCGGCACAGGACTTGGTGCTGGGCTTATCTTGGACGGAAAGCTTTACAGCGGCACCAACGATATGGCAGGGGAGGTGGGACACATTCGTCTTGCACAGGATGGTCCCATCGGTTACGGCAAGCATGGCTCTTTTGAAGGGTTTTGCAGCGGCGGCGGTATCGCAAGGCTTGCCGCACAGATGTATGCGCAGTACAGTGGCGATACCGTACTTTCGGCGGACAACTTGACTGCAAAGTCCGTAGCGGACGCCGCAGAGCGGGGAGACGCTTTTGCAAAATCGGTTTACCATGCCTGCGGAAAACGGCTCGGTCAGGGGTTGTCCGTTTTAATAGATATCCTAAATCCCGAGCGCATCGTGATCGGCAGTATTTTCTCCCGTTCCGGGCATCTTTTGCGGGAGACAATGCAAGAAGAACTGGAAAAGGAAGCCTTGTCTTTGGCGGCATCTGTCTGTCAGATCGTTCCCGCAGAGTTGGGCGAGTCGATCGGCGACTATGCGGCGCTGGGCGTGTTGGTTTCCGGCTTGGAGGAGATAAAAAATGATTGAAGATATTTTACACGATCTGATTGCACGGTATCCATCTTTGTCGGAACTGTATGACGAACTGTATGTGGCGTATGATTTGATCTGCAGCTGCTATGACGCCGGCGGAAAGCTTCTGCTGTGCGGCAACGGCGGCAGTGCGGCAGACTGTGACCATATCGTAGGCGAGCTGATGAAAGGCTTTAAGCTGCAAAGAAAATTGCAATCGCAGGACAGAGGCTACTTTGAAGATCTGGACTATGCCGCAGGACTTGCGGACAGGCTTCAGGGCGGTTTGCCGGCGATCTCCCTGTGTACGCAGGGCGCACTGATGACTGCCTATGCCAACGATGTGGATCCCGAAATGATCTTTGCCCAGCAGGTTTGGGTATACGGCAAAAACAGCCCGGATCTTTTGATCGCTTTAAGTACCTCCGGCAATTCCGCCAACGTCCTGCGTGCGGTGGAAACGGCGAATGCACTGGGGCTGGACAGCATCGGCATTACCGGCGCCAAGGGCGGTCGGCTCAAAGAGCTTTGCACGGCGTGCATCTGTCTGCCGGAAACGGCAACATACAAGGTGCAGGAGCTGACCCTGCCGGTATATCACGCACTGTGTGCCGCAGTGGAAAACAATTACTTTGGTGCGCAAAACATTGAATAAAGGAGAAATACTATGTCTGATTTAATTCCTCGTCCCGAATATCCCAACCCGCAGTTTGAACGTGCCGATTGGGTAAACCTGAACGGTGCGTGGCAGTTTGAGATCGACCACGGGAAAACAGGCCGGGAGCGCAAGTTCTATGAAAAGCAGGCGCTTGCCGACACAATTATTGTACCGTTCTGCCCGGAAAGCGAGCTGTCCGGCATCGGCTGCAAAGATTTTATGCCGGCTGTCTGGTACCGCAAGGCTGTAACCATCCCGCAGGAAAAACTGCAAGGTCGTGTTTTCCTGCACTTCGGTGCAGTGGACTACGAAGCGTTCCTGTATGTAAACGGCGCTTTTGTCGGCTCCCACAAGGGCGGCTATACCCATTTCAGCTTTGACATCACCGACTTTGTCCATGCCGGCGAAAATGTGGTCGTGCTCTGCGCCGAGGATGATTCCCGCAGCAGTATGATCCCCAGCGGCAAGCAAAGCGGCAAATACGATTCCTACGGCTGTTTCTACACACGCACAACGGGTATTTGGCAGACTGTCTGGCTGGAGTACACACCGAAAGCATATATCCGTTCCCTGCGGGTATATCCGAATTATAAAGACGGCACGGTCGCCATGCAGGCAGATGTCTGCGGAAGCGGCATCTTCAAGGCCGAGGCATTTTTTGACGGGCATGCAGTTGGCTCCTTTGAAGCACAGACGGACGGCAGCACGGTTTGCGGCACACTGCACCTTTCCCAAATTCATCTTTGGGACGTCGGGCAGGGCAATCTGTATGACTTAAAACTGACATTCGGGCAGGACACCGTAAAGAGCTATTTCGGTCTGCGCAATGTGCGTATGGACGGCTGGAAATTCATGCTCAATGACCGCAGTGTATTCATGCGTCTCGTCCTCGATCAGGGTTTCTACCCCGACGGCATCTATACCGCCAAGGACGAAAAAGAGCTTTTGAAGGATATCGAACTTTCCCTTGCCGCTGGATTTAACGGCGCTCGACTGCACGAGAAAGTGTTTGAGCCTCGCTTCCTGTACTACTGCGACAAAATGGGCTATCTGGCGTGGGGCGAGTATCCCAACTGGGGTCTTGACTATTCCGATCCCAAAGCCATGGCGGCAGTTCTGCCCGAATGGACGGAGGAGATTGCAAGAGACTTTAACCATCCGTCGATCATCGGCTGGTGTCCTTTCAACGAAACATGGGATTTCGAGGGGCGTCTGCAGTGGAACGAGCTGCTGCGCATGGTTTACCGCACCACAAAGGCGCTGGATCCCACACGTCCCTGTATTGATACCAGCGGCAATTTCCATGTGGAAACCGACATCTATGATGTTCACAACTATGAGCAGAACCCGGAAACTTTCAAGGCAGAATATGATAAGCTCATGACGGATAACGAGCTTTACGACCAGCATCATAATCACCGTGGTACCCAGAAGTGGAACGGAGAGCCGACCTTTGTCAGCGAATACGGCGGAATCCGCTGGGCAGGCGAGGAGGCAGCCGGCTGGGGATACGGCGAAGCGCCAAAGACCGAGCAGGAATTCTTGGAACGCTATAAGGGTCTGACGGACGCCCTGCTGGACAACGACAAGATGTGCGGCTTGTGCTACACACAGCTGTACGATGTGGAGCAGGAAGTGAACGGACTGTATACATACGATCGTGTGCCTAAGTTTGATATGGAATTCTTCCGTACCGTTAACAGCCGAAAGGCGGCAATCGAGGATTAAAACAGCGCTTAAAAATGATTT
>JAQXLO010000186.1 GCA_029012165.1 Oscillospiraceae bacterium
CGCAATAAACGCCTCGAACTCCTGCTTGGTGTACGCCATGCAGGCGCACCACAGCAGCCAGTCGGACTTGGTGTAGTCCGCACGGCTGTCCAGCGGCAGACCGTAGGGGTTCTGATGGCGGGCATAGGAGGAAAACTCCGCATACAGCACCGACGCCGGGAAAATGCCGCTTCGGAAGAATTTCTCCCAGATGATGTTGTACTTCATGCTGAACGTCCCGGGACGGTCAAACGCCAGACGGAAGCTGCCGTCCCCGTTGTCGGCACGCACTGTCCAGCTGTCCGCCATCTCCTTGGCTCTTTGATGGTACCCTTCCCCACGGTCATCGCCCAGCGCATTCAGAATATAGGACATCCCTTCCACGCCGTAGATCGCCTTCAGGGAAAGGTTGCAGTTGTGGGCAAGATGCCCGGCAAAGTCATCGGTGCACAGCTGGTTGCCGGGGTCTGCGCCGTATTCCAGCAGGTAGTGGCACCATCCGGTCAGGGTGTCCAGATAGGGACGGACAAAGTCCGTATTGCCATCCATTTTCGTGATGGCGGCGCAGAGGATAATCATGTTGCCGCACTCCTCCACGGGCATCTGGTACTCCAGCTTGTTGTCGGCATAAACCTGACCGTTGAGCAGCGGATACTGTCCCACGTCATGGGGTGCAAAGTCATACTTCCAGTCGTCGCTCTGCGCATAGCGGAACACCGGGCGCAGCATTCCCTTGAGCAGCTCGGTGTTGTAGTACAGGAACATGGGCGCCGAGGGATAGGTGACGTCCACCGTGGCGGCACAGCCGTTGCTGAAGCACTCCTTGGAAACGAAGATCACTTCCCCGTCCGCCACGCAAAGCTTGTGGGCGGCAATGACCTGACGGTAGGCGAGCAAAAGCAGGTCGGCATATTTTTCGCCGCCGCTGCGGACGGCATCCCGTTGCAGTTTGTCCGAAAAGGCAGCCGCTTTTTCGTGCAGCTTTGCATAGTCGTCAAAGGCTTCGGCGATGGCCGCTTCGATCTGCATGCCGTCCTTTTTCCAATAGGCGTCCACCGGCTCGCCGAAATAGACCAGCGAATGGATATCGTCATAGGCGAACACAAACAGCGTGTCCGCTCCCTGCGACAGGGTGTCCTCGGCGGTGACGATGTTGTTCTCCACCGTCACGCTGCCCTTGGTGCAGAGGTAGAAATAGCCCCAGTCGATGCGCAGATCGTCCCCCGAACGGTTGAGGATATCCTGCCGGACGGTGCCAAGCCTGCCCGCCCGGATATCGCCGATTTGCACAACGGCGCCCTCCACCGGCTGATCCCCCGCCTTATCGGTGCAAAGCGTTTCATCGGCGGTGACTTTCACCCGAACGTCATGGGCTTTCCCGTCCAAAGCGTCGCAGCGAACACGCATATAGGAACACGGACGGGACAGCAGATACAGATCATCGCAGAACAGGGTGGAGAAAAATTCCACGCAAAGACGAATGCCTGCGCCCTCAAAGATATATTCCGTACACAAGGCGCTGACCGTCAACGCCGTCTGCTCCAAAACGGGCAGCTCGCTTTTTCCCATAAAGCCGTATGCCGCACCGTCCACCGTGACGGTGCCGCGGATGCTGTTGGGCTTGCCCGTCCAGTGGACGAGATCGCTGTCCGTCAGTCTGTCCGACGCAGACCAAACGGAGAAGTAGGGATCCACTGTGAGGATCGGGACGGACGGTGCACGCAGTGCCATAGAAAAATACCACCTTTTTGTTTTTTGCAATTATACCATTCGCACCGCCTGCCGTCAAGGGAAAACGGTTGATTTTTCAGCGGGCAAGTAGTATACTGAAACTGCCAAATTTGACAAATCGAGGTGTGCCATGCTCACATTTTTGCGAAAAATCCTCAGCGGTTTTCTGCTCTCGCTTATCCTGCTCCCGGCGTGTCTTTTCGGATATTCCTCCGAAAAGCTGCACACTATCCAGTCCGTTTCCCAAGTTGCGGACGGTCTGTATACCATGGACTATGTCCACGACTACGACATCGACAAAATGCTTAAACGCGGCGTTTCCAACCACGTCCAACTGCTGCTCAAAGGCTTTGCCGAGATCATGGGCTCGGAGCTGCCGGGCTTCGGCTGCACCACGTTCAACGCCGTCAGTCCCAACGGCGAATACCTTTTCGGACGCAACTTTGACTACCCGGATGCCGACCTGATGCTGGTGTGGACGCACCCGAAAAACGGCTACGCCAGTGTGTCCAGCGTATCGCTGGCCTTTATGGGATACGATGCCGATTTTTTACCGGACGATACCGCCTCCCGTGTCTTTACGCTTCTGGCGCCCTACGCCCCCTTAGACGGCATCAACGAAAAAGGACTTTCCATTGCGGTGCTGGAGCTGGAGAAAAAACCGGTTTTCCAGCGCACCTGCAAGCCTGATCTGACGACGACCACCATGATCCGTGCCGTGCTGGACAAGGCCGCCACCACGCAGGAGGCGATCGAGATTTTCCGTTCCTTCGATATGCGGGACTTCCTGCTGGCCGAATGCACCTACCACTACCAAATCTCCGACGCACGGGGCGAAAGCGTCGTCATCGAATATGTGGACGGACAGATGCAGGTGATCTATCCCGAAGAAAGACAGAACGCCGCCGTGGAGTATCTCGTGGCGACCAACTTCTTTCTGTCGCCCGGCGTGGATGACCCGGACGGAATGGGCTACGACAGAAGCGAAACCGTGTACAATGCTCTCAACGCCTGCGGCGGTGTGACAACCCCCGCCGAAGCGATGGGGATCCTGCAAAACACCGGCATGGAAAACGAGGATCTGCACGGTTACATTTGCAGTACCCTTTGGAGCATCGTATACAACCAGAGCAAACGGACGATGGATGTCTGCGTCCACAACCGCTTTGACCGGGTCTACACCTTCAGCGTCAATGACCCGCAGATTTTACAGTAACAATAGCGCAAAAACAGAAGCTTTTCTCGGACAAAATGTTTCGGAAAAGCTTCTGTTTTTTGGTTCATCACGGATTTTTGTGGGATTAAAAGTTTCGGTCAAGCCTTTTCAAAGGCTTGCGGATTCCAAAGGCGGCGCCTTTGGTCGCCGACCGCAGTCGGCGAAATCCTAACAACACCAAAAGCGCAGGAGGGGAGCCAAAACAGTCCGGTGGACTGTTTTGGCGTGGGGTAACCACGCCGGGGGTTCCCCGGTGCGAAGCACAAATACCACAAAAAAACGTGATGAACCAAAAAACAGAATCATTTACGAAACATTTTGTCCGAGAAAAGCTTCTGTT
>JAQXLO010000187.1 GCA_029012165.1 Oscillospiraceae bacterium
TTAAATTTAAAAAATTTTCTTTCTACAAAGAATTTTGTGGTATTTGTGCTTCGCACCGGGTAACCCCGGGCGTGGTTTCCCAACGCAAAAACTGTCCAATGTATTGTTTTGGCTCCCCTCCTGCGCCTTCATTTGTTTGGATTTCGCCGACTGCGGTCGGCGACCAAAGGCGCCGCCTTTGGACTCCGCAAGCCTTTAAAAAGCTCCCGCGAAACTTTTCATCCCAAAAAAATCCGTGATGAACCTAATAAAGATGGTTCGGCATTTTCCGAATCGTCATAAAGGCATAGAAAAACAGCCGCCCCGATTGGGACGACTGTTTGAAAAACACCGAAAGGAAACTTATTTGATTTCGATCTTTGCGCCGACTTCTTCGAACTTTGCCTTGAGAGCCTCTGCATCGTCCTTGGAAACAGCTTCCTTGATGGTCTTGGGAGCGCCGTCAACCAGTTCCTTCGCTTCCTTCAGGCCAAGGCCGGTAGCTTCACGGACAACCTTGATGACCTTGATCTTCTCTGCGCCGACTTCGGCAAGAACAACGTCAAACTCGGTCTTTTCTTCAGCAGCAGCAGCGCCGCCTTCTACGGGAGCAGCAACAGCAACAGCAGCCGCTGCGGATACGCCGAATTCTTCTTCGACAGCGTGTACGAGCTCGGACAGCTCAAGAACTGTGAGAGTCTTCAGTTCTTCAACAATAGCAGTAATTTTTTCAGATGCCATGGTAATGTACCTCCAATTTTTAGTAAAAGTTGATTACGCTTCTGCTTCTGCAGGAGCAGCGCCTTCGTTCTGCTTGTCCACGATTGCCTGAACGGCACGTGCGAAGGAAGCGATCGGTGCGTTGAACACGTTGCAAACGGTTGCAAGCAGGATCTCGCGGGACGGAAGCTTTGCAAGGCTCTTGATCATTTCCAGATCGATAACTTTGCCATCCAAGAAACCGCTCTTTACAGCGAATGTCTTGTGGCCGTCGGAAAACTTGCTGAGGATTCGAGCAGCGGCAACATAATCTTCTGCGCTGGTTGCGACAGCGGTCGTTCCGTTCAGAACATCGTCCAGACCGTCGATGCCTGCATCTTTCGCTGCAAGACCGAGAAGCGTGTTCTTGACGACTGCGTACTGAACGCCTGCCTCACGCAGCTCCTTACGCAGTGCGGTGTCCTCTGCGACGGTGATGCCCTTGTAGTCCACGACAACGCCTGCAACTGCATTCTTCAGAGTATCTGCAAGGTCGGCAACGATTTGCTTCTTCTGCTCCAATACTTTCTCGCTCGGCATAGGTTTCCACCTCCTGTGTTTCTCTAAAGTCAGGTATAGTACATGGGGCGAACCCATGTTCCTGCAAAAAATTAACCCTTTCCCGAATGACCGGAAAAGGGCACAAATACAGTCTGTGTTTTGCGCTCGTTCCTTTCCTCGGCAGGCGGGTCAAACCCTTATGTGCAAAGCACACCTGCTGTCTTCAGTAGGACAGCTCTGATATAATAGCATACATCCTTTTGCTTGTCAACACTTTTTCAAAAATTATTTTCCCACGCAGAAACGGGAAAAGACCTCCTGCACCACCGCTTCGCCGGCTTTTTCGCCCGTCAGCTCCAAAAGGGCTTCGATGCACGAATCGGCGCAGACATTCACCGCATCCAGCGTCTGCCCGCCGTCAAGGGCGTCGATGGCTTCCGTCAGCCACCGCACCGCACGCACACAGCAGTCCTTTTGGCGGGTATTGGCGAGCATGGCTGCCGAGGGGTCAAAGGCATCGGTGCCCAGCAGCTTCGTCACGGTTTCGCACAGCGCATCGTATCCGCTGCCGTCCTTGGCACTGATGCGCACCACGGCGGGCACATAGTCTGCAATCGTCCGCTCGTCCACGACGGCGCCCTGATCCTCCTTGTTCAGCACCGCCACCGCCAGCTTTCCACGGCAGTTTTCCAGCAGTTCCCTGTCCTCCCGGGTCAGCGGAGAGGCGCCGTCAAACACCGCCAGCACCAGCACGGCTCGCTCCATTCTTTCCCGGGCACGTGCCACGCCGATCTGCTCCACGGGGTTTTCCGTCTCCCGGATGCCCGCCGTATCGGACAGATGCAGCACCAGGTTGCCCAGACGCACCGTCTGCTCCACGATATCCCTCGTCGTGCCGGGAATCTGCGTCACGATGGATTTTTCCGTGCCTGCCAGCAGATTCATCAGGGTGGATTTCCCCACGTTGGGTCTGCCGACGATAACCGTGTCCACGCCCTGCGTCACGGCAACGCCGGCATCAAAGCGGGACAGCAGCGCCTGCAATTCCGCACGGCAATTTTCAAATGTTTCCCGCAGTTTGTCATTGTGTACCGCCTCGATGTCCTCGTCCGGGTAGTCCACCCACGCCGCCATGCCTGCCGCCGCGCCGATGACCTTATCGGCCACGGCACGAATCCTGCGGTGCAGTGCGCCGTCCAGCGCCGTGAGCGCCGCCTTTGCCGCCTGTTCTCCCTGGGCGGAAACCATGCTCATCACCGCTTCCGCCGCAGACAGATCCATTTTGCCGTGGAGGAATGCCCGTTTGGTAAACTCCCCCGCCTGCGCCGGTCTTGCCCCGGCATGGAGCGCCGCCTCCAGCACACGCTGGGTGATATACAGTCCGCCGTGGCAGGAGATCTCCGCCACGTCCTCGCCCGTATAACTGTGCGGCGCACGAAACACCAGACACACCGCCTCATCCAGCGTCTGCTCCCCGTCCACGGCATGACCGAAATAGGCACGGTATCCCTTGGATGCGGTCAGCGCCGTTTTGCGCACGGGATCGAAGATGCGTTCTGCCACGGCAAGCGCCTGTTCGCCCGAAATGCGGACGATGCCGATGCCGCCTGCCGCCGCAGGTGTGGCAATGGCGGCGATGGTGTCGGTGGTGTAGATCATGATATTCCTCCGTTTTTCAAAGAGATCTTCGGTTAAGGCACCATCACAAAAATCGAGGTGTGCGGATTGCCTTAAGATTTGCGTGTGCGCACGATGCCTGCAATCGCCAGCACGACAGACAGAGCCGTGCAGACAGAAAGCAGAATAATATAGACATTGCCGTTGGTGCAGTGTGCCCAGTCGAAAAAGTTGATCACATAGTCGGCGGAACGATCCACGCCGAGAATTTTATTGATGACATACTGTCCGCCGTAAACGGTGCCGCCGGTCACAAACACATCCACCGCCGCCTTGAACAATCTGCTGCACGGCAGAACGTGCATGAGCGCAATCACGGCAAAGGGGATGGCGCCGTACAGCGTGATGAGCGAGGCGTTGGCGATGCTGAAGGGGGTGTACATCCGCACGACCGGCAGCAGCAAAAACAGCACGGCACAGCAGACGGCAAAATACACGGGCAATGTCCATTTGCCCAATCGTTCCCGGGCATATTTTTTGAGCAGAAACGGTCCGAACACCACCGCATACCCCAGCAGTGTGCCCATGGCGGCATTGCCGAACCAGTTCTGATGCAAACACACACAGCACGTCAGGAACAGTATCGTCATTGAAAGGTAGGTGGAGCCGGCAAACAGCGCCAGCTTATGCTTTTTCGTAAAACGCACACAGGTGGGGATAAAGGTAAATGCCGTCAGCAAGCTTGCGAACACAATGGGAAAAAACGTCAGACGTTTGTGTATCGCCAAATCGCAGATCAGGCACACGACGAGCGCCAAAAGATATGCGCCTGTAAAGCCCCAGAAAAAGGTTTCCGTAATCCGATGATACAGCCGGGCGTCCTCTTTGAGTTTGCGGTACTGTGTGTCGTTTGCGCCGCCGATGAGTTCCCGCTCCGAAACGTCCAATGCCTTGCACAAATCGGGGATCAGCGTGATGTCGGGGTAGCTTTTGCCCATTTCCCATTTGGAAACGGCGGACTCGCTGAGAAACAGGATGTCCGCCAGTTCCTTTTGCGTCAGGTTTTTCTCGATTCGTTTTTGCCGGATAAATTTTCCGAATGTTGTTTTATCAGTCATTTCGACCACCTCCGCCAAAACCATAGCACGTCTTTGCGGATTTGTCACGGGAGCGTCAGTCGAGTCAGTCCAAAAACGGAATATATGCCGCCACGACCGCAAAAACAATGGACGGCAGCAGATTTGCCACCTTGATGCGAAACCTGCCGTCGCACAAGATGTTGACGCCGATACACAAAATCAGCACCGAGCCGACCATGGACAGATTTGCCATACCGCTCTCGGACAGGACGGGCGCAATCAAGAACGCCAACGCCGTAATCGTACCTTGAAACACAAACACGGGAATCGCCGAAAAGATACAGCCCTTGCCCATGGAGGCGGTCATAACCATAATGATTATGCTGTCCATTACCGCCTTGATAAACAGAATCGAATGGTCATGTTCGACGGCGTCCATAATGGATCCCATGACCGCCATAGCGCCGATACAAACCGTCAGGGAAGCGGTCACAAACGCATCAACAAATACAACGTCCTTGGCGTTGCCTGTTTTCCGTTTGAGAAACGCACCGAGCCGTTCCAAATTGCGGTCAATATTCAACAGTTCGCCGACAATCGCACCG
>JAQXLO010000188.1 GCA_029012165.1 Oscillospiraceae bacterium
GTTTTTTTGATCTGTTTTGTCCGATTCATTTTGATCTATCTTTTTTTGATTCTCGGCAATCCGTCTTTCGAGCTGATTATACTGCGCCTGTAAATCGGCGAGGGAATCCTCTGCGTGAGCGACAGGCGCCGGAAAGGCTGCGGCAGACAAACAAAATGCGGCGGCAGTCAAAAACGCCTGTATTTTTTTAGAATGCATCTTTTCACCCCTTTGTTTATGGCATGGATACAAATTTCAAGGGATTGACTCGGGTGATCGTGCCGTTTCTGCTGATGCGTACCTCGAAGTGCAGATGCGGACCGGTGGTATTCCCTGTGTGACCGATCAAACCGATCACCTGTCCCTGCTTCACTCGATCGCCTTTTTCGGCAAACAGCTTCTGCATATGATAGTATGCGGTAAATAGACCATATCCGTGATCCACGATGATATAGTTGCCCATGGACCAATGGTTGAAGCCGTAACTGATGACAACGCCGTCTGCGGCAGCGACAACATTTTTGCCTTCGGAGCCTCCGCGAACACAGATATCCATGCCGTGGTGTGCGCCGCCGGAGGGGTACTGTCCGTACTGGGCAGAGATGTAGCAGTTTTTATACGGTACGGGCCAAATCAACTCAATGCTTTCCGGTGTGATCACAGGTGCCGCCGTAGTTAGGGGGAAGGTGATTTCGGCAGTGGTACTTTCAGCGGTCGTGGCAGCGGATGCCGTGCCCGTATATGCGCCGGGGGCGGTCAACCCACCGTATTTGGTCGTGGAGCTTCCAGTGGAGGAGGGTTCGGCGGTGGTCGCCGTTCCATCACCGGAATTTTGCGTGACGCCTTCCGTGCTGTCCGATGCGGAGGAGCCATACTTCAGCAGATAAGCATTGATCTCTGCATCCACCTTGTCCTGCTCGTCAGAGAGCAGCTTCAGCATGGCAGCGTAATCTTCACTGGTTTCATCCAATGAATTAAAGTATTTGACAGCTTCTTCGTACTTGTGTTCGGAAAGCTCTTTCTTAAGGTCAAGAACGTATTGCGAGGATTCGATGTCGGATTGTCTGGCGGAAAGGGTCGTTTTTTGCCCGGTGAGCACCGCCATTTTTTCGTCGAGAGCCGCTTTGTCGGCGGACAGAACACTGTTCAGGTTTTGCAGTGTCTCCAGACTTTCCTCGAAGGAGGACAGGATCTCCTGATCATAAGCGGACAAATTGTGAATGATCTGCAATTTGGTAAATAATGTGGGCAAATCTTTTACGCCGAGCAAAACTTCCAGATTCGACGCACTGCCTGCCATATAGTTGATCATCAGGCGACCTCGAATCTTTCCGTAGAGAATATCGACGGTGCCGGAGGTGTCATAGATCATCTCTTCCGTCTCCGTGATGCTGTTGTTCAGCTTGGAAATCTGCTGATTGAGCACTCGGATGGAAGAGTTCAGTTTTTTGATATCGTCATTGAGCAAGGAAACCCTCTGCTCCAAAACATCAATTTGTTTGTTCAGGTCGTCAATGTTGGAGCGGATGATATCTATATTTTTGGATTGCTCTTTTTTGCCGGATTCCACATCGCTGAGCAGCTTGTCGCCCTGCTCGATTTTTTGCTCCAAGGCGTCATACTGCTCCTGCAGCTTGGAAAGCTCGACATTTGTGGAGGTTTCCGCTTTTTTGGTTGTGCCGGAAACATAGGTGAACTCTGCAAAGCAGGGAACGACTGAATGGATACACAAAAGCACCGCAAGCAAAACACTTACGGCCATGCGCAAATCAGTCCTCCAAGACTTCGTCATAATCCTTCTCCTTAAGATACTTCTTAATGGAAATGGCACTGCCGAATCCGCCGGTAAAGATGCCGATGGCTTCAAAACCGATCAGGATCCAGTACCAGTATTTTGAGAACGGAACAGGGTTGATAAGCTGCAGCTGGCTCAGAGCGCCGGAAAGGGAGGTCAAAATCAGCTGATACAGTCCGAAAACAATCCCTAACGAAACGATGCCGGAAAAGGCGCCGAGCACCATACCCTCGACCATAAAGGGCCAGCGGATAAAGGAATTGGTTGCGCCGACATTTTTCATGATGGAAATTTCCAGTCGGCGGCTGTGCATGGTCATGCGGACGGTGTTGGAAATAATGAAGAGAGAAACGAGCAGCAGAAGTGCAACGGCGCCGATGCTGATGTAGGAAACAGAACGGCGAAGCGTCACAAGGAAGGTGGCGAGCTCTCTGCTCTCACGGACGTATTGAATATTTTCCAGTGTTTTGATTTCTTCAAGTGTCTGGTCAAACAGCTCCATGTTGTCCAAGTGCACCTCAAAGGATGCAGGAATGGTTTCCGCTTCCTTGTCGTCGAAATAGTCTACAAGCAGATCGCTCTTGATTTTATCATAAAAATCTTGGCTGTTTTCTGCGGCGGTATGGTATTTCACGGAACTTATGTTGGACATGGCTTCGATGCTGTCGCCGATTTGGGCGATCTTTTCCTGCTCCAAATCGTTGTCCACGAAAATCATCACCACATTCTGATCGTCTACTTCATCCAAAAGAGACTGCACATTCACAAAACACAGGAAAGCAATGCCGATCATGATTAGGCAAGACATCAGCACGCAAACGGATGCGATGCTCATCAGTCTGTTGACCCAGACATTGCGAAACCCTTCTTTGGTAAGGTAACGAAGACTTCCTGAAAACATATGTTGGCAACTCCTTTCTTAATGCTTGTCCTGACCGGATTGGTCAAGATGAACGGTAAATTCGGCAGGTGCGTCACTGCGCTTGGAGTTGCCGTATTTGTTGATCGAGGCATCCAGCTGGGCGGCGTTGTCGCCGGTGATGGCAAAGGTGGGATCAAAGGAATCGATATATGCTCTGTCCAAATGTCCCTGAGAGGACTCCAAAATATCGCCGCTGTCCTTGGAGTTGCCGTCATAGATCACACGACCGTGCTCCAAAATAACAACACGGCGATCAAACTGACGGACAAGCTCGTGGGCATGTGTGACCATGATGACTGTCGTGCCGCCGTCGTTCAGACGGGTGAGCAGCTCCACGATTTCCAGAGACATCTGCGGATCTACGTTGCCTGTCGGCTCATCGGCGATGATAATTTCCGCATTGTTGGCAAGGGCACGGGCGAGGGCGACACGCTGCTGTTCGCCGCCGGAAAGCATCTGCGGATAGCTGCGGGCTTTGTCAGCGAGACCGACAAGGTTCAGCACATACGGCACACGCTTGCGAATCTGCGTTTCCTTGGTGCCAATCACACGCATGGCGAATGCCACGTTGTCGTAAACGGTCATGGTGGGAATCAGGCGGAAATCCTGAAAGACGATGCCCATGGTTCGGCGGAAATAGGGGATCTTGCGCTTGGGCAAGGAGCCAAGGTTGTAATCCTTGACTTGAATTGTGCCGCTGGAGGGAACTTCCTCACGCATCATCAGTTTTAAAAAGGTGCTTTTGCCGGCGCCGGAAGCACCGACGATGAACACAAATTCACCATCGGCAATGGAAATATTGACGTCGTCCAGCGCTTTTTTATTGCCGGCTTCGTAAATTTTGGAAACGTGTTTGAATTCAATCATAGTATTTTCCTCATAAATTGACTTTCGGTTTGTCCCGATCAGAATTTTACAGGCTTGGCGTCGAGATATTTCTTGACCATGAGTGCCACCTTGAATACGATTGCATCGTCAAATTCACGCAGGTCAAGACCGGTGATCTTCTTGATTTTTTCCAGTCTGTAGACAAGGGTGTTGCGGTGCACAAACAGTTTTCTGGACGTTTCGGAAACGTTCAGATTATTCTCAAAAAAGCGCTGTATGGTGAACAGTGTTTCCGCATCGAGGCTTTCGATGGAATCCCTTTTAAATACCTCACGCAAAAACATATCGCACAATGTGGTCGGGAGCTGATAGATCAGACGTGCAATGCCGAGATTGTCATAGCTGACGATGGCTTTTTCCGTGTCAAAGACTTTGCCGACCTCCAGAGAGATCTGCGCCTCCTTAAAGGAGCGTGCGAGATCCTTGATGTCGGTGACCGTTGTGCCGATGCCAACCAAAGGCTTGGCATAGAACTCCGTGCTCAGAGAATCCGAAATGGATCTGGCCAGTTTTTCCAGATCGCCGGTTTCAATGTTGTTGCGCACTTCTTTGACCAGGGCGATGTCGCTGTCGTTGATGTTGATCACAAAGTCCTTTGTCTTGTCCGGAAACAGATTCTGGATGACATCAAACACGGAAATGTCATTGTTCTCCTGGATGCGGATCAGCAGGACGACCCGAGACACTTCGTTGTTAAAACGCAGCTCCCGTGCCTTGAGATAGATGTCGCCGGGGAGAATGTTGTCCATGATGATGTTTTTGACAAAGTTGGCTCTGTCGTATTTTTCGTCGTAGAACTGCTTGATCGTGCCGAGCGAAACGCAGCAGATTTCCGCAAATTTTGCGGCGGCATCATCGTCGCCCTCCACAAAAACGGCATACTCTGCGTGCACCTGAACGCCAAAGGATTTGTATGTGTTTCCGTTGGAACAGATGATCTCCCGCTCTGTAAAAAGCGTTGAAGGAACGGCGGAGATCACTTCGCCGATTTTGCCTAACTCACTGCAGGAAATGATCGTGCCGGTTTCGTCAATCACGCCGATCGTACGTTCCACAGCGTCGCGCAGCTGATGGATAACACCCTGAAAAAGTCTGTTTGACATCGAAATTACCCCTCTTACTTTTTTACATCTCGGACAACAGCACATAAAATACAGTGCACTTTTTGGATTGTTGGCTATTGCCCTTGAAACAGTTATGCAATTTGACAATCTACACATATACATTTTACACAATAACAGGCAATAATGCAAGTCATTTTTGAAGATTTAATCATTTGTTTAAAAATTTTTTGTGAGAAAATGCAAAAAACATAGTCGTTTTTGATTGAATTCTACCAAAAAAATCCTAAAAACAAAAAAATTTTTCAATTAGTCAAAATAACGAACGCCTTTATTTCTGTGCAGACGCCGTGGGCTGTACAAATATTTATGGAAAGAAAAGGGCAAAATAGACACATGGGAGGATTGGACATATGACTATTGCAGCAATAAAAAATCGGGCAAGGACAAGTATGGAGAACAACCGTGCAAAATCCATGCTTGGCGCAGCACTTTTTTTGCTGCCCGTCCTGCTCAACGGAGCGGCACTTTGGCTGATTGAAAAAGCGGAAGTACAATATGCAATACCCGGCTTTGTGCCATTGGCGGCACAGGCGGCTGTATCGGTTTTCACGGCTGTATTTTTGTCTGCCTTATCTCAGGGGAGGGAAGCGTGGCGGATCCGCCTGCTTTGCCGTGGAGAAACGTCGGGTTGGCAGATCTTATACTGGCTATCGGGGAAAAGACGCCGAAAAGCCTTCCGACTGCATTTTTTGGTTATAATCCGAAAAGCAGTGTGGCTGTTTCCGGCTTTTCCTGGCGGAATAATGTTATTCTGTGCTTTACGGATGTCGGAAAGAGATTATCTCTTTTTAACGATTGTGTCAGGCGGAGCAGTCTGCCTTTTAACCGGTCTGTTTTTTTGGTTCTGCATGATCCAGCGTTATGTGCTTTGCAATTTTCTGCTGGCGGTAAAACCGGAGATGAACTGTCGAGATGTAATTCGGCAAAGCGCACGTTTGATGGACGGAAAATGCATTACCGCAGTACGCCTTAAAATCTCCTTTTTGCCTTGGTTTTGCAGCTGTCTTTTACTATTGCCTGCCTTTTATGTGGTGGACTTTTATCGGCAGAGTTTGTCTGTTTTTAAGTATCAAATCATCCGAAACTGTTCGGCACCGTAATAAATGTTAAGATATATTTCGGTACCGAACTTTAAAAAATCAGGATTTTTTTGAAAATTAGTTTCCAAATTTATACAGAAAAATATAAAATACAGTTGCATTTTTCCAGTAATATAGTATAATAAAAGAGTAGAAAAGTACGCAATGCAAAGGGAAGTGGATCGGTTGCCGAAAATCAAGGATTCTAAATCGTGTGCATACGACCTTGTTGCTATGGGCGAAGTGATGCTCCGGCTCGATCCCGGCGAGGATCGGATCAGCCATGCGGTGCAGTTTCGTGTCTGGGAAGGCGGCGGCGAGTACAACGTCGCCAAGGCGATCAGTGCTTGTTTTGCGCTGCGCAGTGCGATCGTTACGTCCCTTGCGGATAACCCGGTCGGAGATTTGGTGTGTGGCCGCATTCGTCAGGGTGGTGTAGATACCCGCTTTGTACACAGAGATTCTTTGCCCGGTTCCCGAGTTGGTCTGAATTTTACGGAGCGGGGCTTCGGAGCACGCAGTGCACTGGGAGTATCTGACCGTGCCGGGTCCTGTGCATCTCACATGAAAAAAGATGATGTCGATTGGGAGCTGCTGTTTGGCGAATATGGGTCTCGCTGGTTTCATACGGGCGGTATTTTTGCGGCGCTTTCCGAAGATACGGCCGCACTCACATTGCAGGCGGTACAGAAAGCAAAACAATATGGCACTGTTGTGTCTTACGATTTGAACTACCGACCATCCCTGTGGCAGGATCACGGCGGCAGAGAAGCGGCTGCTTCGCTCAATCGACGCATTTTGCCATTTGTGGATGTTTTATTCGGCAATGAAACGGATTTTTACGATGCGCTCGGTATTGGGGAAAGCAATGAGCAGGCACAGTCCGATCGCTTCTACAAATGCGCAGAGCAGATTTGCGCACTTTTCCCCAATACATCCGTTGTTGCTTCGTCTTTGCGTTTGGTTCGCTCTGCCTGCGAAAATGATTGGAGCGGCGCCGCATATGCAGACGGACAGCTTTTTACGGCACAGGGGATGCCGGGACTTGAAATTCTGGACAGGGTCGGCGGCGGCGACAGTTTTGCTTCCGGCGTGATTTACGGAATGCTCTGCGGGGAAAGCGTAGAGAAGTCTCTTGCGCTCGGTGTTGCCCATGGTGCTTTGGCGATGTCCACGCCGGGCGACACGTCTATGGCCACCGTTTCCGAGGTCAGGCGTCTGGCAGACGGCGGCACTGCACGGATCATTCGTTAGACCGATTCCGCTCGTTCCTATTCGTGCCATATTGCCTATATTCTGGAGGATTTCAACTTGTTTGTAGATATTGCAAAAATTAAAATCAAAGCCGGCGACGGCGGCAACGGCGCCGTGGCTTTTCATCGTGAAAAATATGTTGCGTCCGGCGGACCGGACGGCGGCGATGGCGGTCGTGGCGGCAATATTGTTTTTGCCGTGGACGATAACCTTTCCACGCTGGCGGATTTTCGCTACAAGCGCAAGTACAAAGCAGAGAACGGCGGCCACGGCGAGACGGGGCACCGCACAGGCAAAACCGGCGCCGATCTTGTGATCCGTGTGCCGCGCGGCACGATCATCCGTGAGTGCGAAAGCGGCGTCATTATGGCCGATCTTTCCACGGACG
>JAQXLO010000189.1 GCA_029012165.1 Oscillospiraceae bacterium
CATGGTCAAGAGCACCTACAGCAAAATGTCCCGTATCCGCAACTCCCGCAATCTGACCGGTGCACAGGCGGCGGCAAGGGTGCTGTATGAGCACGGCATCACCAATGTCCGCATCGAGCGGGTGGCGGGAACACTGTCCGATCACTACGATCCCCGTTCCAACGTGATTCGTCTGTCGGAGGGCGTATATGACAGCGCCAGCGTGGCGGCGGTGGGTGTTGCCTGCCACGAAGCCGGTCATGCGGTACAGCACGCACAGAACTATGCGCCCATCAAGATTCGCAATGCGATCATCCCCGTCTGCAACATCGGCTCGACCATCGGTCTGCCGCTGGCGTTTATCGGTCTGATTCTGGACTTCGGTTTTCTTTTTTGGCTGGGCATTCTGCTGTACGGTCTTGTGGCGCTGTTCCAGTTTGTCACACTGCCGGTGGAGTTTAACGCCAGCCGACGTGCTTTGCAGGCCATCGAATCGACCGGTATGCTCTCGGGGGACGAATATAAAAATGCCCGCAAGGTGCTTACTGCGGCAGCAATGACCTATGTGGCGGCGCTGGCGGTCTCCATCGCCAACCTGCTGCGGTTGATTTTGCGTGCCAATAACCGTCGCAATTAAGGAGATTCTATGGACACCGCAAGAAAAACCGCCTGCGAAACGCTGCTGCGCATTTTCAAAGACGGAGCCTATTCCAATTTAACGCTTTCGGCGGCACTTCGGGCGGGCGAATTGTCCGGGGCAGACAGCGCTTTTGTATCGGCGCTGGTGTATACCACCGTGGAGCGGCAGATCACTGTGGACTACAACTTGTCTTTGTATCTCAAGCAGCCGCTGAAAAAACTGCGTCCCGAGGTTTGCACGGTACTGCGCATGGGCGCCGCACAGATTCTGTTCATGGACAAGGTGCCCGATTCCGCCGCTGTGAATGAGAGCGTGCGGCTCATCAAGCAAAACAAAAAGGTTTCCTATGCCTCGGGTCTTGTGAATGCGGTTCTGCGCAAGGTTTCTCAAAACGGGCTTTGCCTGCCGCCGAAGGACAGTGCGGACTACCGCAGTGTGCTGTACTCCGTGCCGCAGTGGTTGGTGACGCTTTGGAGCGAAGCCTACGGCGCAGAGGAAGCGGATCGCATCATGGCGTCCTGCTTTGGCGGCACCGATACGTGTATCCGTGTCAACACCCTGCGCACAACGGCGGACGATTTGGCACAGCGGCTGACGGCAGACGGCGTGGCGGTACAGCGTTGTGATCTGCTGCCGGATGCGCTGATTTTGCAAAAGTGTGGTGCGCCGGAGAAACTGACGGCGTTTCGGGAAGGGCTTTTTCATGTGCAGGACATCGCTTCCCAGCTTTGCTGTAAGGCGCTGGATGCAAAGCCGGGACAGACGGTCTACGATGTCTGTGCTGCGCCGGGGGGCAAGTCCTTTACGCTGGCGCAGTGTATGGAAAATACAGGCGGTTTGTATGCCTATGAATTGCACCCGCACCGCATACAACTGATCGAACAGGGCGCACGGCGTTTGGGCATTGCCAATTTGCACTCCGGGCAGTGGGATGCGGGCGTTTTCGACACAAATCGACCGAAAGCCGACCGAGTTCTGTGCGACGTTCCCTGTGCCGGACTGGGCGTGATCGCCAAAAAGCCGGAGATTCGATATAAAAAGCCGGAAGACATTGACAAATTGCCGGATTTGCAGTACAATATCTTGTGTATATCTTCACAATATGTAAAGGAAAATGGAATCCTTGTCTATTCGACCTGCAGTTTAAATCCGGCGGAGAATGAAGCGGTCTGTCAGCGCTTTCTGCAATCGCACCCGCAGTTTCATACGCTGCCCATCCTCGGCGAAGCGGACAAACGGGAAACGGACAACATGGTCACCCTCCTGCCGCACCGCACCGGGTCGGACGGATTCTTTATCACAGCCTTTACCAAAACGGAGTGACTATGGCAAAAGCGGACATCAAATCCATGACCTTTGAGGAACTGGCGGGGGAGATCTCCTCGCTGGGTCTTCCGTCGTTTCGTGCAAAACAGATCTTCACATGGCTGCAGGCACGGGGCGTGACGGATTTTGCGGAAATGTCCGATCTGTCCAAGGAACTGCGTGCAAAGCTCGGCGACACCTTTGAACTGCGTTCCTGCGAGATCGTGCGCCGTCAGGTATCCCGGGAAAACGAAACCGTCAAGTATCTCTTTCGCCTGATCGACGGCGAGTGTATCGAGTCGGTGCTGATGAAGTACAAGTACGGTTATACCCTCTGTGTGTCCTCTCAGGTGG
>JAQXLO010000190.1 GCA_029012165.1 Oscillospiraceae bacterium
TAGCCGATACAGCCGCCGAGAATGGCTGCCAAAAACAAACGCACGGCCACGGAAATCGGCGTCAGGTTCGCAAGGACGGGGGGAATGAAATTCATCGCAATTTCTCCTTCGACAAAATACTGTATTCATTATACCATTATATGCAAAAAACTTCAAGCATTTGCCAAAATTCAACTTGGAAAAAGAGAGATTTTTATATCCGGGTTTTGTGCAAAATGTGCAAAAAATATAAAAAGGATCAGAGTCTGGAAAAGGCTCTGACCCCGAAATAAACGATTATCTTTTTTGCGTCCAGAAAATGTAGTCGTCCGCCAGCACGGCACGCACGGGCGCACCCTCTGCACCGCCGATCTTCATCGGCAGGGCGAGCAGGAAGTAGTTGCCCGGCTCCACTTCGGACAGGTCGAGGTTCTCCAAAATGGCGATGCCCTTGGAAAGAAAAGCTTTGTGCGGGCGAATCTGATTGCCGTGCACGCCCACCGAAACGGCGTCGGTGCCGATCAGCTTCAGGTTGGGCAGGGCGGCGGCTTCTTCGGCGGCGGCGTCCATAAAGGTCGCTGCGCCGTTGCTCTTGATGAGCACCCGTTCTGCGTTTTGCGGAAAGCACTCGTTGACGAATTCCCCGGTGATGACACTCTCCTGCGTCTGCAGCACGACGCATGGACCGATAAATACCTGCGGTGACAGCTGTTCCACAGAGGCACCACCCTCAAGGAAGTGCAAAGGCGCATCCACATGGGTGCCGGTGTGGTTGCAGGTGCAGAGCACGGACAGGTTGCAGTCCGATTCCTCGCCGATGGTGCGCACCGAAATCAGCTTTGTTTCCGGGTCGCCGGGGTAGACTTCCGCCGTGGTGATGTCCCGTGTGATGTCGATCAGATGCATAGATTTTCGTCTCCTTTAGGCAATACCGCACGCCTTGCTTGAATCTTTTTCCGTCAGCTTGCAAAAAACTTGCTCCTCACGGAAAATTGTGGGATTTGTGCTTCGCATCGGGGAACCCCCGGCGAGGGTTCCCCACGCCAAAACAGTCCACCGGACTGTTTTGGCTCCCCTCCTGCGCTTTTCTGTTGTTTGGATTTCGCCGACTGCGGGCGGCGACCAAAGGCGCCGCCTTTGGAATCCGCAAGCCTTCCCAACGGCTTGAGCGAAACTTTGAATCCCACAAAAATCCGTGATGAACCTTTTATTTACATATTTTCCAGTATTGAGCAGACAAGCGTGTACGTCCGCTCGGTGGAGGCAACGGACAGCCTTTCCTGGGGCGAATGGATGTCCAGAATATCGGGCCCCATGGAGATGCAGTCCAGACCGGGGATTTTGCCGGCGAAGATGCCGCACTCCAGCCCTGCGTGGATGGCTTCCACGGCGGGCTTTTTGCCGTACTGCTTTTGGAACATTTCCACGGCAAGCTCCCGCAGGGGAGAATCCGCCCTGTACTGCCACGCCGGGTAAGCATCCCCTGTCTCGGCAACGGCGCCGTGCTTTGCGGCACGTTTTTTCAGCGATCCGATCAGCTCTTGCAGTTCGGCATCCACACTGCTGCGCAGGCAGTGGTGCAGCTCTGCGCCCCCTGCATCCACGGTACATCTGCCGAGATTGAGGGACGTCTGCACAAAGTTGTCCATCTCCCGGCTCATCTCCTGTACGCCGTCCTGCACCTGTGCGATCAGCGCCAGCACGGCGGCGGTACTCTGCGCCGTCAGGCAAGTGTCCGCCTGCGGTGCCGGCTCCAAACCCAAACGGATGTCCGGCTCCGCCTTTTGCCAATGGGGACGCAATGCGTCAAAGGCTTTTTGCAAAAATGCCGCATCCCCGGCAAAGACGGCACTGCAGGTGTCCGGGATGGCGTTGTCCACCTTGCCGCCGGAAAGGGAAACCAGCCGCACATCCGTCACGGCAATGAGCAGTCCGGCAAGGATGCGGATGGCGTTCAGATGTCCTTTGTGAATTTCCGTGCCCGAATGACCGCCGGCAAGACCTGTCAGGGTGACACGGGTACAAGGCGCTGTATTTTCTTCGGTCTGCACCGCTTTGCGGATGACCACCCTTGCGCCGCCTGCACAGCTGACGCAGAAGGCGCCCTCCGTCTCGGAGTCGAGATTGAGCATCCGTTTACCCTGCAAAACAGAGGTGTCCAATCCCAGCACGCCGAGCATACTCGTCTCCTCGTCTGCGGTGAATACCGCTTCGATGGGCGGCGTGCGCAGGGAATCGTCCGCCAAAATCGCCAGAATCATCGCAAGGGCAATGCCGTCGTCGCCGCCGAGGGTCGTGCCACGGCTGAACACATACGCCCCGTCCGTGGCGATCGGCAGCGGGTCGTGCAGAAAATCGTGGGCACAGCCCGGCTCCTTGACGCAGACCATGTCCAGATGTCCCTGCAGGATAACCGGTTCTTTGCCCGGGTCGCCGTCCTTGAACAGAACAACATTGCCACACTCGTCCCGCACACAGCGCAAGCCGTGCGTCCGTGCAAACCGCTCGCAGTAGTCGCCGATGGCTTTCAGGTTGCCGGAGCCGTGGGGAATGGCGCAGATCTCTTCAAAATACCGAAACACTTCTTTCGGCTTCAGTTCGTTTAACACGGACATAGGCTCACCTCAATTTTGTTTGCGCACGATGGTGTATTCATCCCCCGCGCGAAAGTACGGACAGTCGGAAACGCTGTCCGCCATAAAGCGTTCGTACTCGTCCATATCCAAATCCACATCGCAGGTATAGCACTCGTACTCGTCATCGTAGGTGTAATTCATGCAGTATTCACAGGCGCTGTTCATGCTGTCCCCTCTTTCACAATATCCGCCGTGCGTGCACCGGCCGCTTGCAGCAGATCCTGCGGCGCAATCATGATCTGTGCGCCGATGCGTCCGCCGCTGATGATGACTTCGTCGAAATCCAGAACCGACGCATGGACAACGGTCGGGAACCGCTTCTTCATCCCCAAAGGGGTACAGCCGCCCCGGACATACCCTGTCAGCGCCAAAATATCCTTGACATGGATCATCTCCACGGACTTCTCACCCACGACCTTCGCCGCTTTTTTCAGATCCAGCTCCCGGTCTATGGGCAGGACAAACACGTAGTGCTCCCCGCTTTTGCCCACCGTGACCAGTGTTTTGAAGGAGCTGTCGTAGCTTTGCCCCAGCTGATCCGCCACGTGCACGCCGTCGATGAACTCGTCGCAGGTGTAGAGATTGACCTTATACGCAATCTTTTGTTTGTCCAGCAAACGCATGGCGTTCGTCTTTGCTTCCTTGCTCATGGAAGATACGCCTCCAATCGGTAGATCGGCAGCCCCTGCTCGGAAAAGCGGCGCTCGTACTCGGTGACGATATTGCCCTCAAAGCCGCTGTGGTGCAGATCCAATGACACATTTTCCAGCACAAAGCCGTTCTGCGAAAGGCTCTCGATGCTGAATTCAAAGAAATGCATATTGTCCGTTTTTTGCCAGATGCGTGCGCCGTCCGCTAAGATCTGCCGGTAGATGCGCAAAAAGCGAGGCGCCGTCAGGCGGTGGTTGCGGTACGCCTCCTTGGGAAACGGACAGGAAAAATTGAGGTAAATGCGCTCGATGCTCTTTTGCGGAATGTAGCGCCACAGATACTGGGCGGACAGTTTCAAAAACCGCACATTGGAAAGTTCCATACTCTGCGCCCTCTCACAGCCGCAGACGATCACATTCGCCGTTTTTTCCACGGCGAGGAAGTTGATGTGCGGGTTTTGCTGCGCCATCTCCGTCACAAAGCCGCCCTTGCCGCAGCCGATCTCCAGATGCACGGGATTGTCGTTGCCGAACAGGGCTCGGAAATCCAGCATCAGATCCTCCTCGACCTCGGTGTCAAAGTGGAGGTCGGCATACTGCACGGGAACCAGTACCTCGGCACACGCCTGCAGCCGCTGCTCCAGATTTTTCTTTTTGCGCATTCGCATTGGCATCACGTCCTAAAAAACATTGGATGTATTGTACCATATCCTATGAAAAAATGCAATCGCAAATCCCTCTTGCGACGCACGGATATTTGGTATATAATAAGATAGAAAAATCGGAAATCACAATGAGAAAACCAAGGAGGGATTCGGTGCGTTTCAGCATCCTGATTTCGGTCTACAATACCGAGCCATTTCTGCGTGCGTGTCTGGATTCCGTCCTTGCGCAGACCTACAGCGACTACGAAGTTGTCCTTGTGGATGACGGCTCCGAGGACGAGAGCGGACGAATCTGCGACGGCTATGCCGAAAAAGACCGCCGTGTCCGTGTGTTCCACACCGAGAACCGGGGTGTATTCCTCGCCCGTGCCTTTGCGGAAAGCCACGCCCGGGGCGACTATCTGCTGCACTTCGATGCGGATGATCTGGTGGAGCCGGCGCTTTTGGCGTGTCTGTCCGCCAAAATAGACGAGCATGCTCCCGACCTTCTGCTGTTTGATTTCAGCACCTTTCGTGCCGATGCACCGCCGGTGCGGGAAAGCTTTTGGGACAGCGACCGCCTTTTACAGGGCGACGACCTTTCGCAAATGTACCGTCTCGTTTTCTCCACCCGCTTCAACACCCTTTGCAACAAGTGCTTTCACCGCAAGCTGATCGAAGCTGCACCGGACTACGACAGCTTTCCCGGACTTCGCCACGGCGAGGATCTGCTGCGCAGCGCCTGTCTCGTTTTTGCCGCAGAGCGGGTGTATTATATCCACCGTTCTTTCTATCATTACCGCCTTGGTGTGGGACACGCCTGCCGGTTCGATCCGGATAGCCTGTGGCTGTATGATCGCATCCTCCGTGTTTTGCGCACACAGCTGTCTGAAAAAGTACCCTTGTCCCCTGATTGGGAAAACGAGATCGGCGAGATGTGCCGCAAGCAGCTGGACAACTATCTGCGCCTTTTGGCGTCGAGCGGACTTTCCCTCTCGCAGGGCAATGCACTGCTGCACAAAGCTTCCGAAACAGAGCTTTTTCACCGTGCGCTTTCCGTCGCACCGAACGACACAAAATACCGCCTTTTGCGCAAGGGCAGGTATCGCACCCTGCTGATTTTGCACCGTGGAAAGAGGTGGCTGTATGCGCAGTAAACTGGCTTTGCGCAACATGGTCTCCTCCCTGCTGCTGCAGTTCGTCACCATGGTGTGCGGCATCATTCTGCCTCGTCTTTTCATCGGCGCCTACGGCTCCACCGTCAACGGTACCGCCGCTTCCATCACGCAGTTTCTCGGATATATCGTTCTGTTTGAAGCGGGCGTCGGCGGCGTTGTCCGTGCGGCTCTGTACAAGCCTCTGGCCGAGGGCGACCACGGGCGGGTCAGCAGCATCCTGTGCGCCACGGATCGCTTTTTCCGCAAGGTTGCGCTGATCTTTGTGGGCTACTGCGTTTTGATTGCGTGCCTGTTTCCCTTCTTTGTGCGGGAGTATTTCGACTTTTTGTACACGGCATCCCTGGTGCTGATCATCGCCGTCAGTACCTTTTCCCAGTACTATTTCGGCATGAGCCGCCAAGTGCTTTTACAGGCGGATCAGAAGCGCTTCGTAACCGCCGAGCTGCAAATTGGCACCGTGCTTTTGAACACGGCACTTACTGTTTTGCTCATTCGTCTGCACTGCCCGGTACACGTTGTCAAGCTGGGCACGGCGCTGGTCTATGCCCTGCGTCCCGTCCTTTTGCGGCTGTATGTGCGCAGGCACTACGCCCCCGATCCACACGCCGTGCCCGACAACAGCGCCATTCGGCAGCGCTGGGACGGCTTCGGACACCACACCGCCTACTTTCTGCACACCAACACGGATATCTTCGTGCTGACCGTGTTTTCCGGCGTTCTGCGCTCTCTGCGCATTGCCGACGTTTCCGTGTACTCCGTCTACTACAGCGTCGTTTCCGGCATGGAAAAGGTGGTTGCCGCCTTCTCCTCCGGCATCGAAGCCGCCTTCGGCAACATGATCGCCCGGGAGGAAACGGAAACACTGCAAAAGAATTTTCGTGTCTATGAGTTTTTCTCTTTCACCCTGACGACCGTTCTGTTCACCTGCACGGGCATTTTACTGCTGCCGTTTATCGCCGTCTATACCAAGGGCATTACCGACGCCGACTATATCCGACCGCTGTTCGGCTTTCTTTTGGTGGCGGCGGAGGCGGTTTATTGCATCCGCATCCCGTACAACAACGTCACCCTCGCCGCCGGACACTACCGGCAGACACGCAACGGCGCCTTCCTCGAAGCGGGCATCAACATCGTCGGCTCCCTTGTGCTGATCGTCCCCATGGGCATGAACGGCGTCGCACTGGCAACGCTTTTGGCCATGGCCGTGCGTACCGTGCAGTATGCATTCTACCTGTCCAAGGAGATCCTCCGCCGCCCGATCACCGTCTTTTTCGGCAGATGTCTCGTCAACCTCGCCGCCTGTGCACTGACCGTGCTTGCCGTGCATCTTTTGCCCATGCCGCAGATCATCTCTTATCGCCAGTGGGCGCTGTACGGCGCAGGCGTGTTTGCCGTATGTGCACTGATCGTTCTGTCAATCAACATCCTGTTTTACCGCCGTGATTTTCGCAATCTTTGGATCGTCTTTAAAAACAGTATTCAGAAAAGGAGAAATGTTTTATGAAAAAAGTATTTGCCTGCCTGCTCTGCTTCGCCCTGCTTACCCTTACCGCCTGCGGCGGAAACGAAAAAAACAACGCAGAACCCACGGTTCGGGACATGACGACCACGCAGGCCGAGACACTTCCTCCCGATGACGGCATTTTTGACTTCCTCAAATCCGACCTGCCCAAGGGCTGGACGGTGGACGAGACCCACTGCACCTCCACCTATTTGCAGGCGGTGCACGGCGAAAAAGAGGACGCACCCATGCTGAGTGTTTCCGTCTTTCAGTACGACGATGCCGACGGCGGCAGTAAAGCCAAGTCGCTGGCAGAGGCGGTACACTCCCGGGAGATCGAGTCCTCTTCGGACATTGCCGAGGCAGAGATCGGCGGACTGCCTTTCTATTTGCTCAGTTTCGCCTCCAAAACGACGGAGGGCAAGCTTCGCTACGAGGGCTACGGACAGACCCCGCCGGACGAAAACGGAGACTTTCACTTTGTGATCGTCGCCTTGGAAAACGTTCGGGACGATGAGGAGTATACTGTGCTGAAACCTGTTCTGGATTCCCTCGAATTCAAGTTCTAACAGATATAAAAAGAGCTGCATCCGATTGCGGATACAGCTCTCAGACTGTCGATAAAGGCGCCCGAACGCATACACGACAGTACGGAAAAAGTCTGAAGCATTGGCAAAGGTATAAGAAACATGAGCAGCGACACGGCATCGAACCGTTTCGCTGCTCGTATGCTTGCCGTTTTTTCGGGCTCGGAGTACCTTTGTACGCCTATCGCCCGAAGAAAACGGCATCGGGCATCCTTTCTCGCCAGTCTGGGTCGTGTACGGTGGCGTGCACGGCTCCGTTTTTTCTATCCTCTTGATTTTTGCGTCGGGATGCGGTATGCTTTACTGTATAAGGAGTGATCGTTTTGGAACGAAAAAGCGGTGTGCTGATGCACATTTCTTCCCTGTTCGGGGAGTATTCCTGCGGCGCATTCGGGCAGGAGGCCAAGGAGTTTGTGGACTTTCTGTGTGACTGCGGATTTTCCTACTGGCAGGTTCTGCCTTTCTGCATGGTGGACGAGTGCAATTCCCCCTACAAATCCTACTCCACCTTTGGCGGCAATCCCTACTTTGTGGATCTGAATGAACTGCACAAGCAGGGTCTGCTCACCCGGGAGGAGCTGGACGCTGCCCGTCAGCAGACGCCCTACAGCTGCGAATTTGTCCGCCTGTACCATACCCGCTTCGACATCCTGCGCAAGGCCGCCGCCCGTGCGGACGACGCCCTGCGTGCGAAGATCGGCGCATTCATCGACAGCGACCCCTATCTGCTGTCCTTCTGTGAATTCATGAGCCTGAAACACGCCAACGGCGAAAAGCCGTGGTATGCCTGGACGGTGCACGAGGGGGATGCGGACACGCTGTTTTTGTGGAAATTCATCCAGTATATGTTCTTTACCCAGTGGGCGGAAATCAAAAAATACGCCAACAGCCGCGGCATCCGCATCATCGGCGATATCCCCATCTACGTGTCGCTGGACAGCTGTGACGTGTACAGCGCCAAGGCGCTTTTCTGCCTGCGGGAGGACAATATGCCCTCCTGCGTAGCCGGCGTTCCGCCCGACTACTTCGCCGAGGACGGGCAGCTTTGGGGCAACCCGCTGTACAACTGGGACGCCATGCGGCAGGACGGCTACCGCTGGTGGTGCGACCGCCTTTCCCATGCGCTGAACCTGTTTGACGGTGTGCGCATCGACCATTTCCGGGGTCTGGAATCGTACTGGTCTGTCCCGGGTGAGAGCAAGACCGCCCGCTCGGGCAAGTGGGTCAAGGGACCCGGCATGGAGCTGATCGAAAAACTAAAGGCGGTTGCCGGGGACAAGCTGATCATTGCGGAGGATCTGGGCGACATCACCCCCGAAGCGGCACAGCTGGTCAAGGACAGCGGCTTCCCGGGGATGCGGGTGTTCCAGTTCGCATTCCTCGGCGAGGACGACAACCCCCACCTGCCGCACAACTACATACGGGACTGCGTAGCGTACACCGGCACCCACGACAACAACACCCTGCTGGGGTATCTGTGGGAGATGGAAGGCGAAAACCGCAAACGGATGCTCGACTATTGCGGGCATACGGATCCCGACTGGACTGGCGGCTGTACTGCCGTGTTGCGCACCATGTTCCGCAGTGCCGCAGGACTGGTCATTTTCCCCATACAGGATCTGCTGGGCTTCGGCTCCGACACGAGGCTGAATATTCCCGGAAAAGCGGACGGCAACTGGCAGTACCGTGTCACCAAGGCGCAGCTGGACGGCATCGACAAGACCCGCCTGCGCCACTGGAACACGCTGTATAAGCGAAAATAATGTCTGCCTTCGGCAGTAAAAACACACCGGAGTTTTCCGCAAAAGGGAAGCTCCGGTGTGTTTTGTTGTCTTAAAATCTGAGTGTCCAGCACTGCAATCGCAGGCGCTCGGAGAGGTATTTATCCTGAAAATCGTCCGAATGGCGCCACGTTCCGGCGAAGGCGCAGTCCCGCACCCCGGGCAGGATGTCGAGAGAGACGAGCTGTTCCCCCGGCAAAACCGTCACCTTCTCCTCGCCGCAGAGAACCGCCAAGGCAGCCCGCAGCCAGTCGGCGGGACCGATCGCCTTGCCGTTGACCCAGATCTGCACAGGCAGAAAAGCATCCTCCACCATATCCGCCGCCGCATCTCGGATTTCTTCCGCAGCGAGTGTCACGGGCTTTGTGATGCCCCGGGGCAGTTCCAAAAAGCCCTTCGTTTTTCCGCAAACGTGCTTTTCCCTGCCGCACAGCAGACTCCGGCAGGCAAGGAAAATATCGGCGACGGACAAAGACCCTTCCCCCTCCGTCGGCCGCAGTCCACCCGAAAGCCATGCCCGCAGAGCAGGTATATCGGAAGCTGTCACGACCCTTTCCGGGCGGGCGGCAAGCTCCTGCGCCAGCGCATGGTAGGTGGTGATGCGAAAACGAGGATCCTCCTGCACCAAACGCACCAAAAGTCGCAGGTTTTCGTAAAATTTTTCGCTCTCCTCGACGCTTCTGCGGGGTGAGTGCTTCCACTGCCCGAAGGGATAGAGGTTTTCCTTGTCATAATTGAGGACATCCCACGGCTCCTTGAACAGGCTGGCGTGGGGATGGGTATAGATCACGGCACGTTTTCTCGATGCCAGCTTATCCAGCATCGCCCGCACCTCCGGCTCACCGCCACGGAAGAAAACATCCTCCATGCAGAATGTGTAATCCACATGGTAGATGTTGCAGTAATACGCCCCCCGTCCGTCCGCCGGGTCGCACAGCGTATCGGCGTAGATCGGGATGCCCATGTCCGCATAGGCATACATCGCCGCATAGCTTTTCTGGTTGCCCGGAGGGACTGCGGCGGCGACCCTTTCGGTGCCTGTCGCCCTTTTTATGGCATCCAGCGCCCGTGTCTCCTGACGGATCACCGCATCCCGCGCCCCATAGAAATCGTCGATATCCGTATACTCGTTGAGCATCGGGTGCATCGTATGACCGTAGGTGTGCAGGTGCACTTCGTGGTGCGACAGGGACGTGAGCACGTCCTGCCTTCCCCAGTGCAAAAGCTGTTCGGCCAGCAGGCCGACAAGGCAAAAGCACCCTTTCACCCCCGCCGCACGCAGGATGTCGGCTTCGGTGCAAATGGCATCTGCGGCCGCTTCGCAGGTAAAATCCTCCGTGTCGAAGGAAAAGAGTATATCCGTCATCGTTTGCCTCTCCATTTTTTAAAAAACGCTCTTCACGGAAAATTGTGGGATTTGTGCTTCGCACCGGGGAACCCCCGGCGAGGGTTCCCCACGCCGAAACAGTCCACCGGACTTTTTCGGCTCCCCTCCTGCGCTTTGGTGTTGTTCGGATTTCGCCGACTGCGGTCGGCGACCAAAGGCGCTGCCTTTGGAATCCGCAAGCCTTTAAAAAGCTCCCGCGAAACTTTTAATCCCACAAAAATCCGTGATGAACCATAAAAAAAGGACTGCCGCATTCGGGCACAGAGAATCCTCCGCCTGCCGCAGCTGCACCAAGGCACTGCGGCGAAAAGGTTTTTTCTCTGTGCAGAACGAGACAGTCCTGTTTTTGCTTTTTGATTATTCTGCGCTTTGCTCCGACTGCTTGAGTACCTTCTCTACGCCCAGATTGACCGCACGGTACTCCTCCAAGCACTTTTTAAAATACTCCTTGCCGCTTTCCTCCAGATGGTAGTACACACGCATACGGCGCTTGATGGCAACGGCATTTTCGGTCACATAACCCTCATTGGAAAGTCTGTAAAGAATGGGGTACAACGAACCCTCCAGTACGGTGAACAAACCGTCGCTGTACTCCTTGATCTTCTGCGTGATCTGGTAGCCGTACATATCTTCCTTCGACAGAACGGCCAGAACCAACAATTCTACGGAACCCTTTTTGAAGTTGTCTTTGATTGCCATTGTTTTTGTCCTCCTAAAATTTTCTTTCAGTCATCCGCTCTCTCCACTGCGGATTGACCTCTGCCTTGCCGATGCCTCTGCGCATATCGGAGAAGAACCGGCGCAGCAGCTGCGCACACGGCTGTTCCATATATCCGCCGATGACTTCGGGCTTGTGGTTATAGGGCAGGTCAAACATTTTCTGCACCGAGCAGACGGAACCTGCCTTGCGGTCGAATGCGCCAAAGATCACCTTCTGCACTCTGGCATTGATGATCGCCCCGGCGCACATGGGGCACGGCTCCAAGGTAACGTACAACGTACAGTCAAAGAGCCGCCAGCCGCCCAGCGTTTTGCAGGCGTCGTTGATCGCCTCCAGCTCCGCATGGGACAGTGCGTTTTTGTGTGTTTCCCGATGGTTGCGGCCTCTGCCGACAATTCTGCCGTCCCGCACGACGACGGCGCCTACAGGAACTTCCCCTTCCTCTGCGGCCGTTTCTGCCAGCCGCAAAGCTTCCAGCATAAACGCTTCATCCTGCATATCCATACCCCGTAAACTGAATCAGCCTGACCGTTTCCAAAATCAACAAAAGGATCGAGATGATCATGGGTGCGGTGAAAAGGTATGCTCTGACTTTTTCTCCGGTGCACAGTGCGCATTCCTTTTTCTGCAAACGGTTGTGCTTGCATACTGTCAGGAAAAGCGCCGTGCACAGAAGGCCTGCAACGATGGAAACACTGGTTTCTATATGATAAAACATTTCTCCGGCAGTCGGACGCACCTGCAAAAGGTACGTCAGAACCACGGAAGAAAGGTTGTTCAAAAGATGGATGGCGATTCCCACCCACAGACTGCCCGTGGCCACGACAAAATACCCCATGGCGATCCCGGCAATAAAGGCAAAGGGGATCTGGGTGAGGTTGCCGTGCATCATGGCAAAAACGAATGCCGTCATCACGATGGCGAAGCGGTCGCCGAAGAAGCGAAGGGGCTGCATCACGACGCCGCGCAGGGAGAATTCCTCCAGCAAGGCGGGTAAAACGCCGATCGTGAGAAGCATCAGTACAAACTGCACCGGCGACTGGGGCGGGGCATACTCTCCGCCGCCGACGGAAAAGCCCAGCGCCTCCAACACGGCGAGCAAATAGCTCGTCACGAAGTTGCCGACAGTGCAAAAGAAATATCCCGACACGACGGCCAGAACAGCCGCCGGCTTGGACACGGGTTTGCGGAATTGATCCACCTGTTCCTTTTCTCCATCCGCCATGCGTGCAAACAACAGCAGAAACGGGGACAGGATCAGCAGTAAAAACAAAATTTCAAATACCTGGGCAAAGACGCCGTCCTGCACACACAGCGCATACAGTGCCGGCACAAACGCCAAAAGATATACCGTCATCTCCTGCAGCAGGATAAAGGCGGTCACGCACAGACCTGCACGCACGCTTTGGCGCCGGAGCATCTGTTTCTCCTGCGCACGCAGGATCCCGTAGTGGTAGGGCGGGATGCCGCCGAAGCCGTACGGTTGCGGGGGGGCGTACATACGGATGCTCCTTTCTCAAGCGTTTGTGTGCTGTCGCCTTAAGCGTTCCAGATATTCTTTGCGTATTCGTTCACGGCACGGTCGGCGGAGAAGCGGCCTGCGCCGGAAATATTCATCAGGGACATCTGTGCCCACTTGTCCGCATCGGCGTACAGCTCCACGGCACGGCTCTGGGTGCGGCGGTAGTCCTCAAAGTCCGCCAGCACCATATACGGGTCGTGGTGGGTGATGGATTGCCCGATCTCGGGGAACATCTTGCCGCCGATGCCGCCGTTGATGAAATCGACTACACGGCGAATCTCTGCGTTGTTGCGGTAAAACTCCGACGGATTGTAGCCGGCGTGGCGCAGGTTCTGCACCTCGGTGTCGTTCATGCCGAAGATGAGGATGTTGTCCTTGCCGACGGCGTCAAAGATCTCCACATTGGCGCCGTCCATGGTGCCGAGGGTAACGGCACCGTTGATCATCAGCTTCATGTTGCCCGTGCCGCTGGCTTCCGTGCCGGCGAGGGAGATCTGTTCGCTGATGTCGGCGGCGGGCATCAGACGCTCCGCCATGGTGACATTGTAGTCCTCCACGAAGATCACCTTCAGTCTGCCCTTGACATCGGGGTCGTTGTTGACCAGATCCGCCAGTGCGCAAATGAAGCTGATGATCTTCTTGGCCAAAAAGTAGCCGGACGCCGCCTTGGCGGCAAAGATATAGGTGTGCGGCGTATAGTCGCCGTTGGGATTGTCCTTGATCTCCAAATAGCGGGAGAGGATCTGGAAAGCGTTCAGGTGCTGCCGCTTGTACTCGTGCAGACGCTTGACCTGCACGTCAAAGACGGAGTCCGGGTCGAGCCGGATGCCCGTTGTCTTTTCGATGCGGCGGGCGAACTGCGCCTTGTTGTCCCGTTTGATCCTGCGCAGTTTTTCCAGCACGTCCTTGTCGTCCTTGAAAGCACGCAGGCGAAGCAGTTCGTCGCCGTCCAGAACGAATTTGTCGCCGATCAGCTCGGTCAGCAACGCCGTCAGCGCCGGATTGGACTGGCACAGCCAGCGGCGGTAAGCGATGCCGTTGGTGACATTTTTGAATTTATCGGGCGTCACGGTGTAGAAGTCGTGGAACACCGTGTTTTTGAGGATCTCACTGTGCAGTGCGGACACACCGTTAACGCTGTGGCAGGTCGCCACGCACAGGTTTGCCATGCGCACTGCGCCGCCGGAGATGATCGCCATGCGCTCCACCTTGCCCGCATCGCCCGTAATGGACCAGATCAGGGAGCGGTAACGGTTGTCGATCTCCTTGATGATCTGGTAAATACGCGGCAGCAGGCGGCTGACCAGCTCCTCCGACCAGCACTCCAGCGCCTCCTTCATGACCGTGTGGTTGGTGTAGGCAAAGGTCTTGGTGACGATCTTCCACGCATCGTCCCAGCCGTAGCCGCACTCATCCAAAAGGATGCGCATCAGCTCCGGGATGGCCATGGTGGGGTGGGTGTCGTTGATGTGGATGGCCACCTCATCGGCAAAGTTGTCGATGGAGCCGAAGCGGCGCAGATGCCGCTGAACGATATCCTGCATGGAAGCGGAAACGAGGAAATACTGCTGGCGAAGCCGCAGACTCTTGCCCTCGGGGTGGTTGTCCGATGGGTAGAGGATCTTGCTGATGACCTCCGCCATGGCGTTTTCCTCCATGGCACGCATATAGTCGCCCTGATTGAACTTTTCCATGTCGATGCCGGGGGACTCGGCACGCCACAGCCGCAGAACGCTGATGCCCTTGCCATCCTTGCCGGCCACATACAGATCATAGGGAACGGCGTTGACCTGCTTGGCATTTTCGATGGTGATAGAGTGGTACTGGTTGTCCCAGCTTTCGTGCACCCTGCCCTCAAAGGTCACGGGGAACATACTGTGATCCCGCTTTTCCAGCCAGATCTCCCCGCCGGGCAGCCAGAAGTCGGGCAGCTCCGTCTGCCAGCCGTCCACCAGCTTCTGCTTGAAGATGCCGTATTCGTACAAAATAGAGTACCCTGTCGCATGGTAGCCCTGCGTTGCCAAACCGTCCAGGTAGCACGCCGCCAGTCTGCCGAGACCGCCGTTGCCCAAACCTGCATCCGGCTCGCAGTCGTAGAGCTTTTCGAGATGGACGCCGTAGTCCTTCAGCGCCTTTTGAAACACGTCCGTCAGGTTCAGGTTATACAGTGTATTTTTCAGCGATCTGCCCATGAGGAACTCCATGCACAGATACACGATTTTTTTCTTTCCTGCTTTGTCGCAGTCCTCCACGAATTCCTTGCGTCCCTCGATGAGCTTCTCCTTGAGGATCAGCGCCAGCGCACGGTAATACTGTTCGTCGGACGCATCCTTGGGGGAAACGCCCATGTAGTGGGACAGCTTGGCTTCGATGGCTTCTTTCGCCTGTTTCTTGGTCATTGCGTAATCCATCAGTAACCTCCGTATACAATTCTACATTGTAATTATAGCACAAAAGGCATACCATGTGCAAGACATTTGGATATGCAACTTACGCCTTTTGAGGAAATAATTTTGTGCATTTTGCCAAATTTGTTGACAAAACTGTACATTTCATTGTAAAATGACTATTTGGAAAACTGTGCAGGAGGCAAAGTATGGAACTTTTTGAAAAAACATTAAAACAGGAATACAAGTACGAGGGCAAAATTCTCAACCTGCGTGTGGATAAGGCCGAGCTGCCCAACGGCAGGGAGTGCACCCGGGAGGTCGTGGAGCACAACGGCGGCGTGACCATCGCCGCCCTGACGGACGAGAACGAGCTGCTGTTTGTGCGGCAGTTCCGCTACCCCTACGGCGAGGTGGTTCTGGAGCTTCCGGCGGGCAAGCTGGAAAAGGGCGAGGATCCCTTTACCGCCGGGGTGCGGGAGCTGGAGGAGGAGACCGGCGCCGTCGCTTCCAAATATATCGACTTAGGCAAGTTTTATCCCTCCCCCGGTTACTGCGGCGAGGTGATCCACCTCTACGGTGCGACGGGGCTTTCCTTCACACACCAGAATCTGGATGCGGACGAATTTCTGAACGTGGAAAAAATTCCTCTGTCCAAAGCGGTGGAAATGGTGCTCAATAACGAGATCCCCGACGGCAAGACCCAGGCGGCTGTTTTGAAATTTCAGATGCGCAAGTGGTACGAGGAGGAAGCGCAATGAGCCTCGTTCTCGCCTCGGCCTCCCCACGGCGGCGGGAACTGATGCAGACGGCGGGGCTGCGCTTCACCGTGCACGTTTCCAAAGCCGAGGAGCACATCGAGCCCGGCACCGCTGCGACGGATGCCGTACAGCAGTTAGCCCGGCAAAAAGCGGCGGCCGTAGCGGCGGAATGTCCCGATGATTTGGTCATCGGCGCCGACACGGTGGTCGTTTGTGACGGGCGCATTCTCGGAAAGCCTGCCGATACCGAGGATGCCTTTCGTATGCTGCGTATGCTCTCGGGAAAGACACACTGCGTCTATACCGGCGTCTGTCTTGTGCAGAACGGACAGAGCGAAACCTTTTGCGAAAAGACGCAGGTCACCTTCTATCCCCTGTCCGACGAGGAGATAAATGCCTACATCGCCACGGGAGAACCCATGGACAAGGCCGGCGCCTACGGCATTCAGGGCAGAGGCTGTACGCTGGTGCAGTCCATCTGCGGCGACTACTGCAACGTGGTCGGTTTGCCGGTGGCGGCGCTTTGTCGAAAACTGCGGGAGTACATATACTGATAAAGGACAGAAACTAACGGAAAGGTTGATATAGATATGATTTGCAATACGGTACTCGATGCCATGGGCTGCACACCGCTGATCCGCCTGCATCGCATGGCGGATCCCGACAGTGCGGAGATTCTGGTCAAGTACGAGGGACTGAATGTGGGCGGCTCCATCAAGACCCGCACGGCATTCAATATGATCCTGGATGCCGAGGAGAAAGGCATCATTCATAAGGATACCATTATCGTGGAACCTACCAGCGGCAATCAGGGCATCGGACTTGCCCTTGTGGGTGCCGTGCGTGGGTACAGAACGATTATTATTATGCCCGATTCCGTCAGCGAAGAACGTCGATTGCTGGTGGAACACTACGGTGCACAGGTGCATTTGGTGCATGATGCCGGCAACATCGGCGACTGCATTGCCGAATGCGTTCTTGTTGCCCGCCGCATGGCGCAGGAGGACGAGCGGGTGTTTATCCCTCAGCAGTTCGAGAACCCCGCCAACCCCAAAGCGCACCGTCACCGCACCGCTATGGAGATCATGGAGCAGGCGGCGAAGCCCATCCACGGCTTCTGCTCGGGCATCGGCACAGGCGGCACCATCACCGGCATCGGCGAAGTGCTCAAGGCACAGAATCCAGACATCGTGATCTGGGCTGTGGAGCCGGAAAACGCCGCCATTCTCGCCGGCGGCACCATCGGCACCCATTTGCAGATGGGCATCGGTGACGGGCTGATCCCCGACATTCTCAACCGGGAAATTTACGAGGACATCTGCGTCATCTCCGACGAAGAAGCTATACAGACCGCCAAAGACCTTGCCCGGCTGGAGGGGCTGATGTGCGGCATCTCCAGCGGCACCAATGTGGCCGCCGCAAAAAAGCTGGCAAAAAAACTCGGCAAGGGCAAAACGGTCGTCACCGTCCTGCCCGACACCGCAGAACGGTACTTCAGCACCCCGCTGTTCGCATAATCTATAACGGGCAGGAGCCGATGCTCCTGCCCGTTCGTATTTGTTGTTTATTCCCTGTCCACGGCGACGTTCTTTTTGCCCTCGGTTTTCTTGTACAGTGCGCCGGTGGGGCAGACCTCGGCACATTTGCCGCAGCCGTTGCAGATGCTTTCACCCAGCGGCAGATGGAACGCTGCGCCCACCTCCGTGGTAAAGCCTCTGCCCAAAAGACCGATGGCGGAGAGGTTTTCCAGCGCATCACACGCACGCACGCACAATCCGCACAGGATGCACTTGTTGCCGTCCCGCAAAATTACCGCATGGGAGTTGTCCTTGCTGCGGACATTCTTTTCGCCGGCATAGGGTGCAGGGTCGGCGTCATACTGCCGTGCATAGCGGATCAGCTTGCACTGCGCATAGTCGAGACAGCCGCACTCGAGACAGCGGGAAGCTTCCTTGCGGGCAGTCTCCTCGTCAAAGCCCAGCGCCATTTCGTTGAAGTTTGTCTTGCGCACCTCGGGCGCAACCACAGGCATTTTCGCCCTCGATTGCTTCGGGCGGTCGGCAAGCATATCCGCTGTCACAGTCTTTTCGCAGACGTAGGGTTTCTTGTAGGCGATCTCGATGCCGTGGAGATAAGCGTCAATAATATCAGCCGCTTTGCGGGCTTCTCCCACGGCGGCGATGGCGATATCTGCGCCCTTGTTGCTCACGTCACCGACAGCAAACACGCCGTCCAAATTCGTCTTAAAGGTTGCCGTGTCCGCCTGTACGGTTCCTCTCTGGGTCATCTCGATGCCGTCCAGACCGGCGACATCGGTTTTTTGCCCGATTGCCATAATGACGCTGTCCACGGCGATATTCTCAAACTTGCCCTCGATGGGCACAGGCTTCCTGCGGCCGGAAGCGTCCGGCTCGCCCAGCTCCATGCACTGCAGGCGGATGGACTGCACACGACCATCGCCGCAGATTTCATCGGGGTTGGTGAGGAACTTGAACTGTACGCCCTCCTCCATCGCCTCCTCGATTTCGACCTGCTCTGCGGGCATCTCGTCCCGGGTGCGGCGGTAAATCACAGACACATTCTCTGCGCCCAGACGAACCGCTGTGCGGCAGGCATCCATTGCCGTGTTGCCGCCGCCGCAGATGGCGACGTTTTTGCCGATGGCAGGTGCATTGCCCAGCGCCGTTTCCCGCAAAAAGTCGATGCCGCCGTACACGCCCGGCAGATCCTCTCCCGCCACACGCATTTTACTGCTGACCCATGCGCCCGT
>JAQXLO010000191.1 GCA_029012165.1 Oscillospiraceae bacterium
CTTCGGGGGATTGCGGCGTCCGATCTTGACAAGGATGGCGTTCAGCCGCTCTTGCGCCTGCTCGAAAGCCTCCAGATCCACCACCGTCTGCGCCAGCACCGCCTCACACGCCGCAGCCGCAGCCGTCAGCTCTGCGGCATCCGCCGCATCCAGCGCAGTCAAGTCCATCTCCCGAACCTCCTTGAGAGTGTTGCGCATCCCCTTCGATTCCCGTGCGGTGTTGAACTGCGGGTACTTGTCGGGGTAGGAATGGATATCGGTGAAGTTCTCGTCCGTCAGCAGCTCGATGGCCAAGCCGATCAGCACATCGTTGTCGCCGGTGCGCTCATGGTTGCCCTCGTCAAAGTAGAACGTCGTCTCGCACAGCGCGCCCGTGGAGGCGTCCACCTTGCGATCGGGGGAGATGTGGTTGCCGCCGCAGGTACAGTAGGTGTTCTGCTGGACGTAATCCGCCGGAAGGGTACTGTTGATGGCACTGCTGGTGGCACCGCAGGACGTGGATTCCAGCTGGATGATGCCGTCCGCATTATAGGTGTCCCAGCCGGGAATGATGGGGTAGAACGGATGGTCGTAGTCCACAAGATCAAAGATCTTGACGCCCTTGCTTTGCAGATACAGCAGATTCTCCCGGGAGTTGACCTGTGCACGGTGGTAGAACTCCACTTCCTCACGCACCTTTTCCCTTGTGCCGTCGGTCATGTATTTCGCATACAGCTCTTCGTACTCCGACTGCGGCGTCAGCGCCCACATACAGGTCGTGTTCACCAGCAGCGAATCGACCAGCGACTGCACCGTGCGGTCAATGATGCGGTGCGCCGTGTTTTTGGGGAGCAGGCGCAGGGCAAGGTTGATGCCGTAGGCGGTTGCCTGATCCTCTTCCCTGTCCATCAGCAGCGGGAACATATCCCGGTAGAGCATGGAATCCTCTTTGGTAAACTGCCCGTTGAAAACCTTACCGATCAGATAGGAGCCGTCCAGTGCCGGAATGATCAGCACCATGCGGTGCAGGTCACGCACCATCTCTTCTTTGTAGCGCTCCATGAGGGCATTGGCGATACTGCCGCCTTGGCTGATGGGGATAAGGTTCACCTTGTCGTGCCCGGTCTCGGTCTTGACCTTCTGGATGAAATTATACAGCTCATCCGCAATGTCGGAGATGGAGCCGAAGGAGTCGTAGGTGAAGAAATACAGGTGATCCGCACCGGCGACCTCGGCGTAATGCTCCAGCGGAATGGTTCTGTAGATATACGTCTGCCCCTCCGGCGAACAGCGGGCAACGCTGTCGGGATAGCGCAGAACATCCACGTTTTGAATATGCTTGCCGTCTGTGCCCTTGGCGTTATTTTTAAACACCTCCGCCACGATCTTGGCAACCGTCTTGGACAGACCGATGTCCGCCTGCAGGACCAGAGAAAGGGTCAGCGGCAAAATCGCCTGCAAAGCCATATGCACGATATCCTTGGTGGTCAGGTTCACCAAAAGCTGTGTCAGAGGCTTGCCGCTGTCGTCCAGAACCATGTTCCCATCCGCATCGTACAGCCGGTTTTGGGACTGAAACAATCCGGGAACCACGATGCTGGGCGCATAGGTGCACTCGCCGCCGCACTCGGTCAGCACACCGCTTTCCGCCGACGCGCCGAAGCTCACAAGGGTGCAAAGCATCGCCAGTGTCAGCAATACGGCAAGGGATTTTTTCAAAAGGTTTTTCATTTACAGTGCCGCCTTTCCGTTAAATGTGTGTATATTTTCCACGTCCCCGCGAAGGAGCGCAGCGCATAACGCCAACAGCGTCGGCTCTTTGGCGGCGCCTTCATGTTCCATGCCGGGGAAGGCTCGGGTGTTTCCGGCAATGGGACTTTCCTGCGCCGTCTCCCCCATCCGACAGGAGGACGCATGGACGATGCCGTCCGAATCCGCATCGTCATTCACCGCCAAAAGGTGCCGCCCGCAGCCGTACAGGGAATAGATGTCCGTACCGTACCGTGCACATTTTTCCACCAGCGCCGGAAGATTCGCCCGCA
>JAQXLO010000192.1 GCA_029012165.1 Oscillospiraceae bacterium
CAACGAGAGCTTGCTGAATGCCACAATCCACTGCATGGACGACAAACCGCCTTGCGAGCATAATTACATAGCATCTATCACAATCCCGCCGACTTGTACGGCGGTGGGAGAGTGCACCTATACCTGCGATATCTGCGGCGACAGCTACACGAAGGAAGTGGATGCCCTCGGTCATGATTATAGCATTATCGCTGTCATGCAAAAACCAAGCTGCACCGAAAACGGGTATAACATCGTCTTTTGTGCGCATGACATGACCCATAACTATTTGGTGCCCACATACGCAACTGGGCACAGCTACGATTCCGTCGTCACAGCCCCCACTTGCACCGAGCAGGGCTACACAACGCATACCTGCACCGTCTGCGGCGACAGCTATCGGGACAGCTTTGTTGACCCGTTGCCCGCCATATTCATCCGCAATTACAAGGGCGAGACAACTGTGGATTACAGAACGACCATCACCTTTGCCGCCGAGGTACCTAGACACATAGACGACGGAGAGATCCACTGGTTCGTGGACGGCAAGGACGTGGGCACAGGCGACACATACACCGTGAAAGAAGCAAAGAAGAATTTCACCGTGCAGGCAAAGTACATGGATGGCGACAAGGTTCTTGCCGAATCGGAAATCGAGACCGTCAAGGTCAAATCCGGCTTCTTCGACAAACTGATCGCCTTCTTCCGTGCACTGTTTAAGAAACTTCCTGTCCTGACGCAGGAGTACCTCGGCATCGAGCGCATCACAACACGATAAAGCGTTTTATACAACAGTCAGCGGCACAAATCGTGTCGCTGACTTTTTTGTATAATTTTTTCTGCATTTTGTACCTCCGGGAACGCTTTCGGCAAATTGTACGAAAAAAACGTGAAAAAAGTTTAAATTGGTATAAAATTTTTGTAGATTTATTGAGAAATGTATGATATACTGTTATTCGTGTGTAAACGGGCTTTTCCCGGTATGCGGAAATTTTGCCCACAGGAACGGATCACCGCCAAAGGAGGAAAATGCGAAATGCAAAAGAAAATCAGCAAGATGCCTTTCAAGGGGACACCTGAACAGGCAGCGCAGCTGCAAGCCGTCATTGCCGAGTGCAAGGGCGACAACAGCCGTCTGATGCACGTCATGCAGCAGGCGCAGGCGATCTACGGCTATCTGCCCATCGAGGTGCAGGCTGAAATCGCAGAGGGAATGGGTGTACCGCTGGAAAAAGTGTACGGCATCTCCACATTCTATGCGCAGTTTGCGCTCTCGCCCAAGGGTAAGTACAACATCTCTGTCTGCCTGGGCACAGCGTGTTATGTAAAAGGTTCTCAGGATCTTCTGGATAAGATCTGCGAGGTTCTCGGCGTGGAACCGGGCGAATGTACCGAGGACGGTATGTACTCGGTCGAGGCGTGCCGCTGCATCGGCGCCTGCGGACTTGCGCCCGTATTCACCATTAACGAGGAAGTGTACGGCAAGATTACGCCCGATGAAATTCCCGACATTCTTGCGAAGTATAACTAAGCGGTCATTTTCGGAAAGGAACAGATTACTATGAAAACATTGGCTGAACTTGCAGCTATTAGAGAAAAAATGCAGGACGCCGTTGCCCTTCGAGAGGGCGGCGAAGTCCGTTCGGAAAATTGCAAGGTACGTTCCCAGATTTTGATTTGCGGCGGTACGGGATGCACATCCTCCGGCAGTGCGGTTCTGATGGACACCTTTGAGCAGGAGCTTCAAAAGAACGGCATCGCAGAGGAAGTGGAAATCGTCAAGACCGGCTGTTTCGGTCTGTGCGCACTCGGTCCCGTCGTCATCGTCTATCCCGAGGGCACCTTCTACAGTCACGTACAGAAGGAGGATGTGGCGGAAATCGTCACCTCCCATCTGGTCAACGGTGAAATCGTGGAGCGCCTTGTCTACGCCGATGTGGGCGAGGATGTCAAGCTGGAGGCGGGCAAGCACGTCTCTTTGAACGATACCATTTTCTACAGATCCCAGCAGCGTGTTGCCCTGCGCAACTGCGGCGTGATCAACCCCGAAAAGATCGAGGAATATATTGCCCGGGACGGCTATGCCGCACTCGGCAAGGTCTTGACGGAAATGAAGCCCGAGGATGTCATTCAGTGCATCAAGGATTCCGGCCTTCGTGGCAGAGGCGGCGGCGGATTCCCGACGGGTTTGAAATGGAGCTTTACCGCTGCCAACCAGGCAGATCAGAAATATGTCGTCTGTAATGCAGACGAGGGCGACCCGGGCGCATTCATGGATCGTTCCGTGCTGGAGGGCGACCCGCACTGCATCATCGAAGCGATGACCATCTGCGGCTATGCCACCGGTGCCACCGAGGGCTATATCTACGTCCGTGCAGAGTACCCCATCGCCGTCAAGCGTTTGGAGATCGCCATTGATCAGGCGAGAGAATACGGTATGCTGGGCAAGGATATCTTCGGCTCCGGCTTTGATTTTGAGCTGCACATCCGTCTGGGCGCAGGCGCATTCGTCTGCGGCGAAGAAACGGCACTGATGACCTCCATCGA
>JAQXLO010000193.1 GCA_029012165.1 Oscillospiraceae bacterium
CTTAAAAAAGGCTTGACCGAAACTTTTTTATTCCTACAAAAATCCGTGATGAATCCAAGAAAAGAGGAGATTCTGTATGCATAGTCGTTTGTCCAAGGCACTCTGCATTCTTTTGACGCTGATCGTTGCCTTTTCGGGTGCCTGCCTTTCCACCAACAGTTTCGCACAGCTGTATACCGATCCCTTCACCCTGACGGTTTCCACGGATAAGCCCAGCTACGGATTGTCCGAGACAGTGACCGTCACAGCGACGCTGACCAACAGCGACAGCTTCCCGTATTGCAATGTTACGATGGACGCCGTCTCTCCGGACTACACCTGCACCGGCGGGAAAACCTCCGCTTCCATTGCGGTGCTGGAGCCGGGCGCAGTGCAGGGCATCACCTTCAAGGCCGCACTGACACGCAGCGCCTCCGGTCTGCGCTTTTTCCAAAGGCTGATTCTGTTCTTTAAATATTGGTTCCGCTCTCTGCCCGCCATTGTCGGCATCGGAACGGGCAGCCACTGCCAGACGCAGACGCTCACCGTGCAGCAGGGCGGCGTACAGCGCACCATGGAGATCCGTGTGTTCTACACGGCACGGACAGTGACCACATTGCCCACATCCACCGTGACCCATTCCCAAGGGGAAACAGCCGGGTTCCAAATCACCATGCTGGATGTGGGGCAGGGCTTGAGCCTTCTGCTTCGGTGCGGCGACAGTGCCATGCTCTACGACGGCGGCGGGCGCTCCACGTCCTCCTATGTGGTCGCCTACCTGCGAGAGCACGAGGTGGACACGCTGGACTATATGTTTGTCTCCCACTACGATGAGGATCATCTGGCAGGGCTGGTGGGTGTGCTGAACACCACGCCGGTGCGCACGGTTGTGTCACCTGACTATGCGGCGGACACGGCGATCTATACGTCCTACCAAACGAAGCTGGCGCAAAACGGCGCCGCCGTGGTGCACCCGTTTGTGGGACAGACGTTCTCGCTGGGCGAGGCGGATGTGCAGGTGCTCGGTCCCAAGGACTACACCTACGACAGCGAGAATTCCTATTCCGTGGCAGTGCGTGTGACCTATGGCAGTTTCAGCTGTGTGATCACCGGGGACGCAGAGGCAGAGGCGGAGCAGGATATGCTTTCCTCGGGACTTCCTTTGAATGCGGAGCTGTATGTGGTGGGACACCACGGTTCCTCCTCCTCCAACAGCGCCGCCTTTGTGCGTGCCGTGGCGCCGAAATACGCCTTCATCAGCTGCGGCAAGGACAACAGCTACGGGCATCCGACGGCGAAAACCATGGCGGTTCTGGCGGAAAACGGCACACGGTATTTCCGCACGGACGAGCAGGGCGAGGTGACCTGCTATGCGACACGCAGCAGTTACTGGTTCAGCGCCGTGCCCAAGCAGGAGACCACCACGACCACAACGACGACTGCCACAACTACCACGACCACCACGACTACCACGACCACCACGACGATCGTGACGGAGCGGACGGTGTACTACACCCGCACAGGCTCCAAGTACCACTACCTGAACAACTGCGGCAGCGGCACCTACTATCCCTGCACGCTGGAGGAAGCGCTGAATAAGGGACTGACGCCGTGCAGCAAATGTGTGCATTAAACGGGTAAAACCAATTGGAAAACGTCTCGATGAACGGCAAAGCACTGACCGACAGCCGAAAGGAGTTTTTTAAGGACGGCAATGTGCGTCTGTCGGTGTGCGCTTGACAGTGCCCCGGGGATGTGCTATACTTTGGAAAAAGAAAAGTTTGTCCTGCATTGCGGGAAAGTTCGGTGAAAATCCGTCGCAACCGCCATTACTGTGATTGGACAGGGCTCCATCAGTCAGAATACCGTATTGCAGGCACAGGGTCTTGAACACTTTTGGGCATGAAAAGTGCAGCCGAACCCGATCATCTTGCATACGCACAGGGTATGCGGGATGACGCTTGACGTGTTGCACTCTTTTGTTTTCGGACAAAAGAGTGTTTTTTTCATAGGAGGAAAATACGTGAACAAGGTACAGAGCAGGGAGACGGAAAAGCAAATGTATATCTGCGCACTGCGGCAGAAGGCACAGGAGCTGGGACGTCTGCCCCGAAAGTCCGATTTTGACAATGCGGACATGGCAGGAATGAAGGCGCTGTGGGGACCGTGGCCACGGGTGCTGGAAAGTGCGGGCCTGCTCCCGTCCAAGGCGCAGGAACGCATGGAAAAAAAGCAAAAGCGCAAAGAGAGAAAGATGTGCAGAACGGAGGCGGCGGACGTTGAAAACGAGCTTTAAAAAAATTACGGCAGTTGTATGCTGTGTGCTGATGCTGACGGGGATGCTTACCCTTTGCGGTCATGCCGATGGGCAGTACGCTTACCCGCAAACACCGGCGCAAAGCGTGCGTGTGTGCGTCACCCTTTCCAACGACGGCATCCCCGTCCGTGGAAATGACGATGCGCATACCGTCCTTGCGGGACTGGACGTGACGGTGCCGTACTTTGACTTGGACTTGTACGGCTTGTCCGCCTTTTACCGCCGTGGTGCGGACGGGCAGATCGTGGAACGTCCCACGGCGCTGCACCTGTATATCTATCTTTTGGAGCGGTTCTATTTGGGACTGGACGAAGCGGTGTGCGGCAAGGGCGTTTCCGGCTTGATGGAGTATGACACGCAAACAGCGGTACAGTATCTGGACGGGGAAGAAGCGTACACCAGCGGCGGACGGGCGGCGTTTTCCGTCAGCGGAACATCCGCAGCGCTGCACCTCACCGCCTTTTGGGGACATGATGAAAATCTGATGTACTTCCACAACCATGCCTACCCCCTGATGTCGGAAAATTTAGGGGCGACCTGCGACTATATTCTGCTGTCCGACGGGGACAGCATGGACATCGCTCTGTTTTCCGACCGCACTTTTTGGAACAACGGTGCATTCCTAAGCTTTGGACAGGACAGCTACAGCGCACAGCCGCAGAACACGTTTGCCGTTTCCCTGTGGCAATGCGACACGCATCCCGCCGCTGACGGCACACAGGCGGCTGTACCTGCGGCAGGGCTTGCCGTGGATCTCTATGACGCACGCTGGCAGAAGCTCGGGGAGATCGCCGATACGGACAATATCCGTATGGACAAACCCGGAACCTATTACCTTTTGGCGCACCGTCCGCAAAGCGAAGCACAGCAGACCCCCTATGCGCCGGGCGTTGCCAAGGTGTCGGTGGGCGCACAGGTCACACTGTCCCTCGACCGGGAACGGATTTTTGCCGGGGACGCAGTGACGGTAACAGTGGCGCTGGATTCCCCCCTGTGCGATGTGGTTTCTTTCGACTGGCAGCTGCGGTTGGACGGCGCACTGTTTGTGCTGACCGACTGTACTGTCGGGACAAGCCACCCCGATGTGTGCCTCAGCAACCGCAAGAGTGATGCGGCAGGGACATATTATTCCGTCAGCTTCGTGGACAAAAGTGCGCAGGGCGCCGTCATGCAGGCAGGCACCGTCTGCACCCTGACCTTTACCGCCCAAAAGGACATTGCCGCAGACACAACGGCGGCGTTTTCACTGGTGAGCGAGGGGGTTTACGATGCTGACTTTGCCGAGATTCCGGCAGTTGCCGGGGAGGCGGTTTCGGTTTGTGTACAGCGTGTCCTTCCGTCGGGACTTCGGCTCGAACGTCTGCCGAACCGGCTGTCCTACCGGTATAAAGAGGCGCTGAATACGGACGGCATGGAAGTGTACTTGCTGTACAACAACGGCGAAAAGGAGCGTGTGACCGAGGGCTACACCTGCACGCCCGACGTGTTTGCGGTGGAAAAGGGCTTGCCGCTGTTCGGACTGCGGGGCGAGGTTCCCGTGACCGTGTCCTATTTCGGCTTCGAGCAGACATTTTCGGTGCAGGTTCACCTGAGTGCATGGCAGTGGTTCGTCAAGATCGTGCTGTTCGGCTGGCTCTGGTACTAAGGTGATTTAGGTATACTATAAGGAGGGACAGAAATGCGCAGAAAAGCAGTGTACAGCTCTGTGGGTGTGCTGCTGTCCCTTTTTCTGGTTTTGGGCGGGTATTTGGCATTTCGCAGCGCCAAAACGAGACTGCCCCACAACCCTTTTCAGGCCGAGGCGCAGATCACGGCGGTACAGAGTCAAAAGATCGCCGAAGAAACGACACGCCGGGAGACGCAGCCCGCCACGGCGCTTTCCGAAGAAAGTGCGACTGTGGGCACATCCCCCTCCGAAACAGAG
>JAQXLO010000194.1 GCA_029012165.1 Oscillospiraceae bacterium
CTGGGAGCATCCGGCGTTTGACGGCGTGATCGAAGGCGGCTACGTCTGGGGACGTGGTGCGCTGGATATGAAAAACCACTTGATCGCCGTTATGGAAGCCGTCGAGACATTGCTGGAAGAAGGATTTGAGCCGGAGCGTGATGTGTATCTGCTTTTCGGTCACGATGAAGAAGTCGTTGCCTCGGAGCACGGCGGAGCCAAGACCATCATGGAAACACTGAAGAGCCGAGGGATTGAGTTGGACAGTGTTCTCGATGAGGGCGGTGCGATTCTTCCTGTGCACTTAAAGGGTATTTTAGATGGCAGATTGTGCGGCATCGGTATCGCAGAAAAAGGGTACTGCGACATTGAGATCTCTCTCAATCATAAGGGCGGACACTCCTCTTCTCCGCCCATCCATTCAGGCCTTGGCTATATGGCGGATGTCATTAAGGATTTGGAAAGCCACCAGTTTGATTACCATATCGAACCATTCATGGCGGATATTTTTGAAAAGATCGCTCGCCGTGTCAGCTTCCCCGCCCGCCTTTTGACCTGCAATATCTCTGCATTGATGCCCTTGATCAATCAGGTTGTTAAACATATTCCGCAAGCCGCCAGCATGACCCACACCACCACTGCGGTCACGCAGGCGAAGGGCAGCCCTGCACCCAATGTTCTTCCGCAGACTCCCAAAATCACGGTCAATTTCCGCCAGATGCCCGGCACGACCACAGAGGATGTGGTCAAGCATATCAAGCGTGTTGTGCGCAACAAGAACATCAACGTCAATGTCATCCGTACCAAGGAAGCCTCCAAGTTCTCTCCCACCGATACCCATGCATTCAAGGTGATCGAGGAACTGTGTATGCAGGAGGACGATCAAAGCATCGTAGCGCCGTATCTCGTCATGGGCGGCACAGACGCTTGCTTCTATGAGCCGATCTGCGACAATATTTACCGCTTTTCACCCTTTATGGTTTCTGTGGATCTGCTGATGTGCACCCACGCAACCAACGAACGTATCCCCGTGGAAACGCTTGGGAAAGGTGTGGCTTTCTTTAAGTCTTATATTCGCCGGCTGGCCTGACATCTGTTTTTGCGAAACCGCTGACCGTGTTTTGGTTGGCGGTTTTTTGTGCCTGAAAATATATTTTTCAATTGCATTGACAAATACAGGGAAAGCTATATAATGGTAAGTGGATAAAATTATACAGGAGTTGTAGCTTTGGTCTTTTCCGATATTTTCTTTTTGCTGTTCTTTTTACCCTTACAGCTCTATATATGCTCCTATGTGGAGGAAACAAAAAAGAGAAACATCATTTTGCTGTGTTTCTCTCTTTTCTTCTATGCATGGGGCGAGCCGGTTTATGTTTTTTTATTGGTGGGCATGACCTTTATAGACTGGGTGCTGTCTCTGGTGATTCGGGCGTATCAGGGAACCAAAACCGCAAAGGCAGCTTTAGGCGGTGCCGTTGCAGTCAGCATTGGTCTTCTCTGTATTTTTAAGTATTCCGGCTTTTTTGCGGAGAATTTGCAGGCTATTTTCGGTGTTCCCAAAACCATCCCCCAGATTCCCCTGCCCATCGGTATTTCTTTCTACACCTTCCAGCTTTTGACCTATGTGGTGGATGTCTACCGGGGACAAGCAAAATGCGCCAAAAAATTCTATGAACTGCTGCTGTATGCCAGTCTGTTCCATCAATGCATTGCGGGTCCCATCGTTCGCTACAGCGATGTACAGCACGAGATCCGTCTGCGCCGCAAAACGATGACGGATATGGCAAAGGGGGTACAGCGATTCTCCGTGGGACTTGCAAAAAAGGCGTTGCTGGCCAACACCTGCGGATCGCTTGTAGATATGATCCTCCTATCCGATGCACAGCTTTCGGATATGTCCAAGTTTTCCGAAAATCTTTCCGTCCTCTCCGGTCGTCCTGCGCTTCTGCTTTGGTTGGGCGTTTTGTTCTATACCCTGCAAATCTATTTAGACTTTTCGGCCTACTCCGATATGGCCATTGGCATGGGGCTGATGGAGGGATTTCACTACAAAGAAAACTTTGATTATCCCTACGTCACCACCTCCATCACGGAGTTTTGGCGCTGCTGGCACATCTCCCTGAGCAGTTTCTTCCGGGATTATGTCTACATTCCCTTGGGAGGCAACAGAAAGGGCAAAGCACGCACCATCTTGAATCTTTTCGTTGTTTGGCTGCTGACCGGCTTTTGGCACGGTGCAAGCTGGAACTTCATTTTGTGGGGACTGTATTATTTTGTCTTTTTGGTCATCGAAAAGGAATTCCTTGCAAAAAAACTGAAAAAACTACCCGGTTTTGTGCGCCACATCTATACAATGGGAATCGTATTCTTTGGTTGGATATTGTTCCGATTCAGTAAAACAGCGTATATCGGCACGGTGCTTAAGGGTATGTTTGGGCTAAACCAAAACGGCTTTGCCGGCTATGAAGCGGTAACGCTGCTCAAAAATAATTTGGTGTTTTTGGTCGTGGCCATTCTGGCCGTCACACCGCTGGTGCGCAATGTTCGCAAATATTTGGAAACACAGGCCAAGTACAGCAAAAAAATGATGCGCTTCAAGGGCGTGGTTTTCACGGCGGCACCCGTTGTGCTTGTGCTTTTATCCATACTGTCCCTGGTGGGAAACTCGTACAATCCCTTCCTGTATTTCCAATTTTGACGGGGGCTTAATGTCGTGTCCAAAAGAAAAAAGCTGAAAAAAACCTATCGCAAAAAAGAAAATAAAAAGATTCGCAGACTGCAATTTACGGCGTTTATGATCGTGCTCGCCGTCGGTTTTGTTGTATCTCTGCTCCTTCCCCTGCGCCCAAAATTTTCCGAATCCGAAAAAAGGGAGCTGACGCCGTTTCCGAAATTTACTATAAAGACGCTGTGTGACGGTTCCTTTTTTGACGGGATCAGCCTTTGGTACTCCGATACCTTCCCCTTTCGGGAAGCGTTGGTTTCTGCCAACAGCAAGCTCCAGTCTATGCGTGGATTCGGCGACAGGCTGTACGGTTTGTCGGATCAAAAAGCCGAGGAGATCCCAGACGCCCCTGTGATTCTCACGGAACCTGCACAGGATCCCTTTGAAAGTATTGATGACACCCTTGGCGGAGAAATCAGCATAGATGATAACGCACTGGTGCAGAATCTTGGCAATGTTCTGCTTGTTGGCGATGCCGGTTACGAGGTGTATAATTTCAACCAGAATCTCGCAAATCAATATGCTGCAGTCATCAACCGTGCCGCCAAAAACCTGGATGGTGCTGCACAGGTGTATGATATGCTTGTGCCGACAAGTATCGACATCACGCTTGCGGACAAGCAGCGAGCCAAGATTAACTCCTCCAGCCAAGCGGATGCGATACGCTATATTTACGCCTGCTTAAATGATCAGGTTCATAGCATCAACGTGTACAACACACTGCGTGCCCACAGGACGGAATATGTGTACTTCCGCACGGATCATCACTGGACAGCGCTGGGCGCATTTTATGCCTATGAACAGTTCTGCAAAGCGCTGCAGCTGCCTGCAAAAACACTAAATGATTTTACGGAACATCAGTTCCCCGGCTTCAAGGGATCTTTCTACACCGACACCAAAAAGAACGCCAAGCTCGGCGATCATCCTGACACTATCTACGCCTATGCGCCCAAGGGAGAGACGACCCTCACCTACCACACCAAGAGCGGCAAAACCATGGATTGGCACATTATCAGCGATGTTTCCGGCTGGAACCCCACGGCGCTCTACAGCACGTTTATTGGCGGCGACAATCCGTATACCTATATCACAAACGCATCCTGCGGCAATAAAAAATCTTGCCTCGTTGTCAAAGAATCTTTCGGCAATGCGCTGGTGCCCTTTATTGCGGCGGAATTCGCTGAGGTACACGTGATTGACTACCGCTACTGGAACGGCAGTGTTTCGCAGTTTGTAAAAGAAAAATCTGTGGATTGTGTGTTGTTTGTCAACAATCTTTCCGCAACAAGAAATGCCTCCCTGATTAAAGCTCTCAGCAATATTTCCATCTAAAGAAACGCTCCTCACGGAAAATTGTGGGATTTGTGCTTCGCACCGGGGAACCCCCCGGCGAGGGTTCCCCACGCCAAAACAGTCCACCGGACTGTTTTGACTCCCCTCCTGCGCTTTTCTGTTGTTCGGATTTCGCCGACTGCGGTCGGCGACCAAAGGCGCCGCCTTTGGAATCCGCAAGCCTTTAAAAAGGCTTGAGCGAAACTTTTAATCCTACAAAAATCCGCAATGAACAAATGTAAAAGGCGTGCAGAAAACTGCACGCCTGACTGTCGAAAAGATTATTTGTCGAGATAAACGACCTCATTGATTTCGGCGGATTTGAAAATCGCTTCAATCACACGCACAAGCAGTCTCTGCTGGTCGTGCGTGACGAGAATATCCTCTTCGCCGCCGAGCGCCGCAATCAGGTTGCGGTAGTAGCCGTTCCAGTCGCCCTCGAAGCCTTCCTTTTGCAGAGGAACCGTTTGGATGGTTTCCTCGGTACGAGGCGCCATGGTACGGGTAATGCCCATGCCCGCCGCAACGGGTGCGCTGTCCTGCTTGCTGAAATCGGTCACTTTGACGACCTTGCCGTTGAGATCCCAGTCGTCAATGACGAGCGAGCCGTTGACGCCCAAAACATACCAGCGAGGCAGGCTGATGAAATTGTTGGTCGAAATCT
>JAQXLO010000195.1 GCA_029012165.1 Oscillospiraceae bacterium
ATGGGCGAAACCCCGAAAAAAGTGCGCAAATAATTTGCTTTGATTTTTCCTGTACGTACATAGTTTTCCGAAAGGATTGGATATACTAATGAACAAAAAAACGTGCATCGCATTCCTTTTCTTTTTAGCTTGTCTGACTGCGCTTACCGCCTGCACACGATCCTCCCGCTACGGCAAGGTCATCGTGGACAGCAAGGGCATGGAGCACATTCTCATGACCGATGCAAACGGTGTGACCGTCTGCGACAAGTTCGGCAATTTAGTGGAGGTCGTCACCGACAGCGACAGCAAAAAGCCCATTGCCGCCCCCACGGAGAACGGCACGCTGGCTGAGGGACAGTCCGGGGAGTACCAGACCCAGTCGGTCTCCTTTCCCGACGTGGTGGAAAACGGCGACGTGCTGGAACAGCAGTACTTTTCCGTGACCGTGCCCGAGGGCTGGGAAAACGTCGGCACCGGGCGGATCATCCTGCGGCACACGCAAACCGGTGCGCAGGTCTCCTTCTACCCCGACCTCGGCACCTCTCTGGAGGATAAGCTGGAGCAAATGGACAACGATCGTGCCGCTTTGGATGCGGACTTTGAATACAACGAGACCGAAGCCACCGTGGACGGCTTCAACGCCGTCTGCGGCACCTATGAGATCGGCGACATCGTGCGCACGGTCTACGTGTTCAAGACGGACAGGGACATGGTCACCGAAATTACCTGCACCGTCCAGAAAGACAGCCGGGACGCCGTGGATTTCGACAGCGTACTGTCCGCTGTACATTTTAAATGATCGCTTAACTCAACTTGAACCAAGGAGGACTCTCCATGTTATTTTCACAGGATATCGGCATCGACCTCGGCACTGCGAACACACTGGTGTTCGTCAAGGGCAAGGGCATCGTGATCCGTGAGCCGTCCGTTGTGGCGGTGGATCAGCGCAGCAACCCGCCCAAGGTGGTCGCCGTCGGCGCAGAGGCGAAGGAGATGATCGGCCGCACTCCCGGCTCCATCACCGCCGTGCGTCCGCTCCAGGACGGCGTCATTGCCGACTTCGAGATCACCGCCGAAATGCTCAAGGCGTTTATTCACCGTGCGGTCAGCAGTTCGCCCTTCAGCCGTGCCCGTGTGATGATCTGCATTCCCTCGGGCGTCACGGAGGTGGAGCGGCGTGCCGTGTATGACGCCGCCAAGAGCGCCGGCGCCAAGTTCGTCAGCCTCATCGAGGAACCCATGGCCGCCGCCATCGGCGCAGGTCTCCCCGTGGGCGAAGCGACGGGCAGTATGGTGGTGGATATCGGCGGCGGCACCGCAGAGGTCGCTGTGATCTCTCTGGGCGACATCGTCACCTCCCGCTCCGCAAGGGTGGCGGGCAACAGCTTTGACGAGGCGATCGTTTCCTACATCAAAAAGAAATACAATCTGCTCATCGGCGACCGCACCGCCGAGGAGATCAAAATCAAGATCGGCTCCGCCGCACCCTACGACGGGGAGGGCGCCATGCACGTCAAGGGGCGCAACCTGATGGACGGTCTGCCCAAGCACGTGGAGATCACCTCCGAGGAGGTGCGTGAAGCGCTGGCGGACGCCGTCAACTCTATTTTGGATGCGGTGAAAATGACGCTGGAAAAAACACCGCCGGAGCTGGCCTCCGACATCATCGACCACGGCATCATGCTCACCGGCGGCGGTGCCATGCTGCGAGGACTGGACAGACTGATTGCCGAGGAAACGCACATCCCCGTCGTGGTGGCGGAAAAGCCGCTGGACTGCGTGGTGGACGGCACGGGCATTTGTCTGGAAAGCACATCCCTGCAAAAATTCGGCGGGAAAAGGTAACGGACTATGAAAAAGTTTTTCAAAAGCTACACCTTCAAGGCGTTCCTTGCCGTGCTGGCGGTGCTGATCTGCGGTTCTATTTTGGCGGCGCTGACGGTGGAGAACGAATCCCCCTTTACCTCTGCCGTAAACTTCGTCTTTACCCCCATCAACCGTGCGGCTGCGAAGGCGGCTTCCGGACTTGGCAATCTGCGGCTGTATTTCCGCAGCGCCAAGTACTACGAGGGTCAGGTGGAGGAACTGCAAAAACAGCTGGCGGAAAGCCGGGAAAAGGTCGTGGAGTACGAACAGCTCGAGCAAAAGGTGGAGCTGTATGAAAAATTCCTGGAAATCAAGCAGGAGCATCCCGAGTACCAATTCCAGCCCGCCTCCAACATCTCCTCTGATCCCATCGATCTCTACGGCACCATGATCCTCAACCGGGGCACCCTGCACGATGTGCACGTCAACGACCCCGTCATCTACGAAAAATATCTTGTGGGTGTGGTGACCTCCGTCAGCCCCACCCAGTGTACGGTCAGCACCTTGCTGAACCCGTCCGTTTTCGTCAGTGCGTATGAGATCCGCACCCGGGAGGCAGGCTATACCGAGACCACCGCTTCCCTTGCGGACAACGGACTGATCCGTCTGGCGGGCGCCACACGCACCACCGCCATGTCCACGGGCGGCATCGTCTGCACCAGCGGTACAGGCGGCATTTTTCCCAAGGATCTGCTCATCGGCGAGATCACCGAGATCACCGACGCCACCGAAAATATTTCGTCCTACGCCATCGTGAAACCCTACGTCGATTTCGACAACCTCATCGACGTGTTCATCATCACCAACTTTACCAAGTGACAGGAGACTTATGCTGACGCATCAGGAGTTTGACAACAAAAATGTCTACATACGCCGTCTGTGTCTTGCGGGGATCGTGCTTTTGACCGCTCTGCTGCAAAACACGGAGGGTCTCTTGCCGTCTGTGCTGGGTTTTCGTGCCATGCCGCTGATCCCGGCGGTCATCTGTATCGCCATGTACGAGCGGGAGCTGCCCGGAATGTTTTTCGGCGTCTTTGCCGGACTGCTCTGGGACAGCGCTGCCCGCACCGGCACCAATCTCAACACCATTCTGCTCACAATCCTTGCGTTCGTCTGCGGATGTCTGATCACCCATCTCATGCGCAACAACATCCTCACGGCGCTGCTTTTGGGCGGCAGTGCAACGACAGTTTTTCTGCTGTTCTATTTTCTCAAGGACTTTGTTTTCAGCGGCCATATCGACGGTGCGTATAAACTGCTGACGTTTTATATCCCGTCCGCCGTGTACACCGTGCTTTTCCTGCCGCTGTTGTACTACGTGATCCACCTGATCGAAAAAAAGTTTGCGGACAGATAGTTTCGCACCGCATATTTGCCTTGCAAAGGAGGGAAGATTTTGGACCGCATCACCGCAAGAAACCGTGTAATTGCTTTGGCCGTGGTATTCGGCATCATCATCGTCGTTTTTGTCTGCTCGCTGATCAAAATTCAGATCATCGATGCGGATCAGTACTCCTCTGCCGGGTCCATCTCCTCCCGCACCTCCGCCGTCCACGCCACCCGGGGCGAGATCCTCGACCGCAACGGCAATCCCCTCGTCACCAACCGTCAGGGCAACTCCGTCATCTTCGAGAGCACCAACTTCCCCACCTCCGACAGCGAGCGCAACGCCCTGATCTACAGCCTGATCCGCCTGTTCGAGGTCAACAAGGAGGAGTGGGTGGACGACCTGCCCATCTATATGCTGCCCAACGGCGCCTTTGCCTTTGAGGCGGACAGGGACTACGACATCTCCGTCATGAAGGGCAGAGACCTTTTGAACCTCAACGACTACGCCACTGCGCAAAACTGCATGGATGCGCTGATCTCCATGTTCCATTTGGAGGAGTACAGCGAAGCGGACGCACGCAAAATCGCCGCCGTGCGGTACAACATGAAGCGCCTGTCCTTCTCCGCCAGCTACCCCTACACCTTCGCCGAGGACGTGTCCACAAAGCTGGTGGCGAAGATCAAGGAAAACAGCGCCTACTACAAGGGCGTCACGGTGGAGATCGTCTCCTACCGGGAGTATGCCGACGGCGAGATCGCACCCCACGTTCTGGGTGTGGTCGGCGCCATCAATGCGGAGGAATACGCCGAGCTGAAAGAAAAGGGCTACGGCATGAACGATGTCATCGGCAAGAGCGGTCTGGAAAGCGCACTGGAAAATGAACTGCGCGGCACAGACGGCAAACGTCTTGTCTCCACCAATGCGGACGGCACCAAAACCTCCACGGTCATCGAGCCGCCCAAGCAGGGCAACACCATCATCACCACCATCGACTCCCCTTTGCAAAAGGTGGTGCAGGATTCCCTGCGGGATACGCTCACCTCCATCTCCACACCCATCCCCTCTGCAGGCGCCGCCGTGGTGCTGAAGGTGAACACCGGCGAAGTGCTGGCGTGCGCCACCTATCCCACCTACAACAACGAAACCTATAACGACGACTACGAACAATTGGCGGCGGACAAGGACGGCAACCCGTTGTACAACCGTGCGCTTTTGAGTACATATGAGCCGGGTTCCACCATTAAAATGTCCGTCGGTCTTGCCGCTCTGGAGGAAGGCATTATCGACGATGAAACGCAGATCTTCTGCAACGGCACCTATAAATATTTGGAACAAAACTTCAAGTGCGAGCAGGCGCATACCACTGCCTACCAGAACATCTACACGGCGCTGTCCGAGTCGTGCAACAGCTTTTTCTACGACTGCGGCAAAAATCTCGGCTACGCCAAGATGAATGAGTACCGTACCATGCTCGGTCTTGCCCAAAAGACAGGCATTGAGCTTAGCGAAGCCATCGGCGTTATGGACAGCCCCGAGTATCGAGCCTCCCTCAACCAGCCATGGTACGCCGGCTACAACATCCAGACCGCCATCGGGCAGGGCAACCTGTTCACCCCCATCCAGCTGGCGAATTACTGTGCGATCCTTGCCAACGGCGGCACACGCTACAGCCTGCACTTCGTCAAGTCCATCAAGAGCTACGACTACTCGGAAACCATCCTCGAAAAGACGCCCGAAGTGCTCGGCAAAGCGGGCTTCCGCCCGGAAAATCTGGACATCATCAAGCAGGGTATGTACCGCTTCTGCCGCATCGGCTACGGCGCAAAGTTTTTCCGTGATCTCCCCGTGGAGGTCGCCGGCAAGACCGGCACATCCCAGGCCTATTGGACAGGCTCCAATAAGCGCACCATCAAGATCAACAACGCCTTTTTCGTCTCGTTTGCACCCTACGACGACCCGGAGATCGCCCTGTGCATTGTGGGTGAGGGCGTCTCCAACTCCACAAGCTTGCTCCCCATCGCCGTGGATATTTACAACTATTATTTCTCCTCCGGCAGTGCCGTGGACAACGCTCAGTCGGAGAATCAGCTGATCGGCTGAACCCTTTGCCAAAGGAGGGCTTCTCGTGGCCAATAAAATTTTGATTGCTTCCGGCAAGGGCGGCGTGGGAAAATCTTCCCTGACCGTCGGGCTTTGCCGTGCCTTTCGGGACATGGGCAAGCGGGTGCTCGCCATGGACTGCGACATCGGTCTGCGCAGCCTCGATTTGCTGCTGCGGACAGGGGACAGCCTCGTCTTTGACTGGGGCGACGTTGCACGGGGCAGCTGCGAGCCGCAGAAAGCCATTTTGCAAACGGACGGCTTCTCCCTTTTGCCCGCACCGCTTCGCATAGAGGAGACATTCAGCCCCGCACGTCTGAAAGAAATGATTGCACAGCTGGAAGCGGATTTTGACTACATTTTCATCGACGCCTCCGCCGGTGTGGCGCAGGAACTGCAGCTGGCGGCTTGTATGGCAGATGCGGCGCTGGTCGTCGCCACCTCCGACGCTCTGTGCCTGCGCAGTGCCGGAAAGACCGGGGAAGCGCTGCGCCGCTTCGGCGTCACCGAACAGCGGCTGGTGCTCAACCGTTTCCAAAAGTCGGCGGTGGAGCACAGCTTTCTGCTCAACATCGACGAAGCCATCGACCGCAGCGGCATCCAGCTGATCGGCATCGTCCCGGAGGACCCGGAGATCACATTCCGTTTCCCAAAAGGCGAGACGCTCCCCAAAAAATCCCCTGCGAAGCGTGCCTTTGAGCGCATCGCCAAGCGGGTGGACGGCAAGCGTGTCCCTTTAAAAATCGTATAAAATTTTTCACATATTGGAAAGGAAGTTTTACCCATGAACAAACCCGTATTGATCGAAACATCTGCCAGACACCTGCACGTGACGCAGGAGGTTTTGGAAACGCTGTTCGGCAAAGGCTATCAGTTGACCCCCAAAAAGGATCTCTCCCAGCCCGGCCAGTTCGCCTGCGAAGAAAGAGTGCAGGTTATCGGCCCGAAGAAGAGTTTTCCTGCCGTTTCCATTCTCGGTCCCGTCCGTCCCGAAACACAGGTCGAGCTTTCCGCTTCCGATGCACGCACCATCGGCGTGCAGGCATTCGTGCGTGAAAGCGGCGATATCGCCGGTACTGCGCCCTGCAAGCTGGTCGGCCCCGCCGGTGAAGTGGACATCGACTGCGGCGTGATCGTTGCGAAGCGGCACGTACATATGACCCCCGAGGATGCGGAAAAGTACGGTCTGCGGGACAAGCAGATCGTCTCCGTCAAGGTGGAATCTCCCGAAAGATCCCTCGTGTTCGGGGACGTGGTGGTGCGTGTCAGTCCGAAGTACGCTCTGGCCATGCACATCGACACCGATGAAGCCAACGCCGCCCTCATGGCGCCCAACACCTACGGCGAAATCCTCGACTAAAATTCCGGAACATAAGGCAAATCCCGACGCCCATCGTGAAGGTGAGCGTCGGGATTTTTGCGTGCAGGGCAAATTTAAAATCGGGAATTGCCCGTGCAAATTTTGGTTCATCACGGATTTTTGTGGGATTCAAAGTTTCGCGGGAGCTTTTTAAAGGCTTGCGGATTCCAAAGGCGGCGCCTTTGGTCGCCGACCCCAAACAACAGAAAAGCGCAGGAGGGGAGCCAAAAAAGTACGGTGGACTGTTTTGGCGTGGGGAACCCACCCCCGGGGTTACCCGATGCCAAGCACAAATACCACAAATTTACCTGAGGAGCGTTAAAAATGATCATCGGCACACCGCACCTCCCATGGGGG
>JAQXLO010000196.1 GCA_029012165.1 Oscillospiraceae bacterium
CTGCTTTGCGGGTCGTAGTAATTTTTGAAAACATCCTCTCCGTTTTCCCGGATGAGAAAGAAGAAGTTGGTGTTTTTCATGCTGAAACGATTGACGTAGTCCACCAGATGCTTGTTCATCTTTTCCTGCACGGCGTCATCGAGAAAGTCTCTGCCCGCCAGATCGTCCTGCTCCAAATACAGGTTCTGAAACAGGAAAAAATACATCATCGCATCGTCGCTGTCACGGATGAGCAGGTTCTGGGTGATCTGCTCCTTTTTTTCTGCGCCGTTGTCTTTGTAAAAATCGTTTTGTAAAAAGTAGCCGTACGTCCCGCCCGCCAGCATCAGCAAGACCGTGTTGAGCACAAAGAAGATGCTCCATGCTGCCTGCAGGGCACGGCTTGCCTGCAAGCATTTCAAAAGTCCGGTACGCCGCACGGATGCCATCTCCTTTCAGTTCGTTTTGTCAAAAATGATCTTCGCCGTAAACAGCGCCGGTTCCGTTTGCAGCGCCAGTCTGCCGTTTTGCAGCTCCATCAAAGACTTTGCAATGGACAGACCCAGTCCGCTGCCCTCCGTATGGCGGGAGCCGTCCGCACGCACGAAGCGCTCCATCAGGGCGTCGCCCGAGATCTGCAATTCAAACGCCGGCACGTTTCGGAATACGGCCGTCGCCGCATCCCGTGCGTCAATAGAGATCTGCACGACGGTGTCGTTTTTGGCGTATTTGCAGATGTTGTTCATCAGGTTATCGACCACACGCCACAGCAGTCTCGTGTCCGCCATGACAGTCACCGGCTGCGAGGGCAGTGTCGTTTGTACGGAAATGTTCTTTTTTTGCAGACGCTCCTCAAAGCCCTGCGCCGCCTGTGGGATCAGCGTACACAGATCCACCTGCGTCAGCTCCGCCTTCACATTGCCGGATGCAGCGTCGGACACATCCGTCAGATCCTCCACCAGCTTGGTCATGCGGGCGGCATGGCGCTTGAGCACGTCGAGATACTGCATCTTTTCCTGCATCGTTAGGGACGGCTTGCGCAAAAGCTGGGCATAGCTCATGATGGCGGTCAGGGGCGTTTTGATATCGTGGGAGAGGTTGGTGATCAGCTCCGCCTTGAAGGCGCTGCTCTGCATATACTCTCCGGCCGAAACGGAAATGCGGTCGGTGATCGTGCGCACGTCCGCATCGTGCTGGGCAAAGCTTTTATACAGCTTGCCGCTGTCCGACGCCGTCAGGTCGCCGCAGACATACTGCTCCGTCCTGTCCATCTGTCCGCGCACCTCCCGAATGCAGCGGTAGAGCATGGGCAGTGTGACCGCCTTTTCCAGCAGGACAAACACCAGTACGGTGAGGGTTCGCAGGGAGGTCAGGGGATCTGTCGGGGCGCCGAGAGCATTGTTGATCCGCTCCAAATCGGCAGCCATCTGTGCACCGTGGGCGCCAAAAATTTCTGGGAGCTGGAAATTCGGCATCAGAAACAACGCAATGCCGGCGCACTTGAGCGCCTGCGCCGCCGCATAGCCGTAGAAGAAATTTTTGGAAATGGTTACGGTTTCAAAGCGCAGATATGTCAGGGCATAGCGCCATCCGCCGCTGCGCAGACTGAACAGCAGCAGCGTCTGAAACACCAGCAGCAGGGAAAAGAGCACGGTGAGCAGCACCGGCAGCTGCAAAATGCGGTAAAGTCCGCTGCCGTTTTCCAAAAATGTCTGAAGAATGCCGCCGGCATCCACGCCCTGCATTAAAAAGAACAGGGCATACACGCCAAGGGGCACCGAGGATACAAGCATCAGATCGGGCGGTATCGACAAGAGCACCTTCTTGCCGCCTGTCCGCTTGGCTTCACACACGGCATTGGAAAGCGTCCGAAAAACCAACAGCAAACATACCGCCGCAAACAGCACGGACAGGATATCGCACACGGTCAGCAGCAGATGGGCGAACTCTCTCAGGCGCAGGGTGCGGGAAAAAATATCGTTCGCCGAAAGATCCTCCCGCAGGAAATAATCCATGGTGAATTCCGCAGTTTTGACACTGCCCGTCTCCATACGCACCGGCAGGTGCAGCACCTCGAACTGCTGGTACAGCACCGGGTCGTTGGCATCGTGGGTGGACAGCAGAATTTGACCGTTTTCATCCCGTGCGGTGAAGGAAAAGTTGGTGTTCTCCCGCCGAAGCTTTTCCGGGCACTCGATGGTTTTCATGCCCTCCTGAATGGCGTAGATGGGTTTTCTGGCTTCCAGAATGTACGCTTCAAAGGACTCCTGAACGGCGTCCTCTATCGTACTATTTTGTGCATAGAACGTCTCGCTCAGATAGCCGATATAGACCGCCGAGACCGAAAGAAAGCAGAAAAAGACCGCAAGAAGGATGTGCGTCCAGCGCACTGTGCGATCCTTTACTGTTGATTTCATGCGTCCTGCTCCTTATCAATCTTATAGCCCTCGCCCCACTTGACCTTGATATACTTCGGCTGGGCAGGATCGAATTCGATTTTTTCCCGCAGGTGGCGGATGTGCACCGCAACGGTATTCTCCGCACCGTAGGCGTCGCCGTTCCAGACCTTTTTGTAAATGTCCGACAGGGAAAACAGCTCGCCCGGATGGGACATGAGCAGCTGCAAAATCTTGAACTCCGTGGGCGTGAGCTGAATCTCCTCCCCCGCCACGGTGACGAGCTTCGTTTTGCGGTTGAGCTCGATGTCCTTGATGCGCAGGCACTCATCCGTATCCTTGCGGAATTCGCCCTTGTAGCGGCGCAGCTGCGAGCGTACCCGTGCCTGCACCTCGCCGGTGTTGTAGGGCTTGGTGATGTAGTCGTCTGCGCCGCAGTTGAGACCGAGGATCTTGTCGGAATCCTCGCTCTTGGCCGTGAGCAAAATGACGGGCACATCTATGCCCATGCTGCGCATCTTGATGACCGTTTCGATCCCGGAAATGCCGGGCATCATCACGTCCATCAGCACCAGATGCACCTCTTCTTTTTTCAAAATATCCAGTGCCTGCATCCCGTTGTAGGCTTCCAGTACACGGTAGTTTTCCACTTCCAGATAGATTTTTAACCCGGACACAAGATCCTTTTCGTCGTCACAGACCAAAATCGTATACTTATCCATTGCGCTCCTCCATTTTCGTATCAATACCAGATCCAGCCAAACAGCAAGATCACGATCAGCCACTGCCACCAAAGCAGCTTGACCTGCATGGGGAAGGTGGCGCTGACGCCCTGCACCGTCACCCGATACCGCTGTGTGCCTCGGCGGATGTGGGTGTTGGACGCCGCCGTGATCTGCATGGAGGACAGGTCACTGCACGTCTCTTTTGTGCCGTTGTTGTACCGAATCTCCACGGTTAGTCCCTTAAAGTCCGGCGCCCTTTTGTAGGCATAGCTCGTTTGGGTCGGCAGTGCTGTCACGGTCAGCTCCACCGCTTCCACCGCCAGCACCGTGACGGAAAACGTCTGTTTCACGCCCTCATATTCCAGCGTAACGGTCTGTGTGCCCGGACGCTCCAGCACTGCCGGGGTCACGGTGATCTGGCTGTTGTCGATCTTTTCCGACGTACCGTCTTTGCGCCGTGCATACGCCGACAGACCGTCCAGCTCCACACTGTCGCCCGCATAGTACTTCTTTTTCGACGGCGCCGTCACGATCTCCATCGACTGCACGGAATTGACCTGCGGCGTGACGGTGACCGTCTTGTTGCGGGTATAGGTTTCGCCGCCGACGGTGATCTGCGCCGTGACCGTATAGGTCGTGGGCACAGCGGGTGTGCCTTCGGTGAAGGGGTTGCCCTCGGCGTCGGTCACACTGTAGCGCACATTTGCAAACTGCGCCGCCCAGCTGTCGGACTTGTCCACATACAGATCCTCTGCCCGGAGCGTGTCTCCGATGTAAAAGATGTCCGGCTTCTCGGTCTCCAAAAAGCTGTCCAGCGCCGCCTCGGAAACGGGCACGGCCACCGTAGGCTGTGCAAACGCCGCCAACTGTACGCCGTCCGCCGTGAACACGCCGCAGCTGCCGGTGTTGGTCTGCACCGCACTGCCGCCGAGGAATTCCTCCCTTGCCGTAACCGCAAAGGTCAGCTCAAAAATGCCCTCGTCCTGTGCGTCCAGCGGTGCGCCGCTGCTGTCCACCGCCACCGGGGGCAGGTCTATGTTGGAAATAAAAACGGATGTTTCTCCGTTCGCTTTCTCCTGAATGACCGCACCGGGGTACTGCTTGAGGATTGCCTGCTTCTGCGCCGCCGTCATGTAGAAAAAGCGGGAGACCGTATCCCGCACCGCCGCACTGCGCACAGGCTCGCCGATCACTGAGGAGATGTCGTCAAAGGCGCCGCTCAAATCCATATGCAGACCGCCCACGGAGCAGTAGTCGTCCGCTGCCTTTTCGCCGCCGCTGCTCATGGACACGGCATCGGGATAGTTGGAAGAAATATGGTTCAGGTACTGCTCATTCTTTTGCCCGACAGCACCGCTCAGATTTTCCGAGTTGAACACACCGATGGTGTAGATCTTCACGCCGTCCGCCTTCATGCGTCCCGCACAGGCAATGGCGTTATTCGCCGTCGGTTCAGCGGAATTGTCCAGATCGTACGCACCCCAGCCGTAGGAACCGGGGCCGCCGTCGGTAAACAGGATCACCACCCGGTTTCTGCCCTCCTGCTTGTCCGCCGTCAGAATCTTCTCCGCCTGCGTCATGGCGTCGTCCGAATAGGTAGGTCCCCCCGCCGTCAGGGAGGCGAAAATGTCTGCGAGCTTCGCCGCATTCTCCTCGGCGTTCAGCAGCGCCGCCTGCGCCGTGTCTGCGGTCAGGATGTTGGCGTAGAAGGGATTGTCATGGGTGCACAGGGAAGCGTCGTTCCTTTTTTAGGGAGAAGAAAACACCACCACGGCGATGCGGGGATCCGTGTCGTACTCTGCGGCGTTCTGCGCAATGGACTGCGCAAAGGCGGTCGCCGCCTGCCGCAGCGGCTCCATGGCGCCGGTGTAGAACGTGTAGGTGCCCGTTTCGTCGGCGATCTTCGGGAACACCTGCTGTTCAGGGCCGCTCTCCTCTAACTGTCCGTACCACCGGGGCTCCTCGCCCTCGGGGGCAATGTTGTGCACGGGGATGATGTACTGCTTGTAGTGCGTCTCGCCGTCGCTGCCGATATACGCACGGGGGTACTTGATGCAGTACGTCTTTGCGGGGTCGATCTGCGCATACGGCACCGGCTCACTGCACTCCATACTGCCGGACACGTCCAGAATCATGACGATGTCCGTCGGCACGACACGCCCCGTCTGGTACGCCTTGAGGGTAACGGCGTAGGTGCCGTCCGGCTGATATGTCGCCGTTTTCTCGCTGTAGATGCCGTCCAAAGCCACCGCCGGCATCCAGAGCGCCGCCGCAAAGAGCAGCGTGAGCAAAACGGACAATCCTCTGCGCATGGTTCGTCTCATTACAAATACCTCCTCATTTGATACGGGTGATCTTGCTGCCCCGGACGCAGTACGCCTGCCGGGCAAGCTCGATTAAAAAGCGGTCGTTTTCGGGGGAGTCGGTGTAAACGCTGTCGATCTGCGCATCCGGGTACGCCTGCCGAAAGGCTTCGATCTTGCGTTCCCGGAGATTGAAATGCTCGATTTTTCCCGTGGTCAAATCCACCCGGGAAGCCAGAAAATGCTCGATGGAAAGCCGCCGGCAGATCTCCCGCACGGAAAAGTCCGGCCCTGCGGTGATCAGCAGATCGTCCGGTCGGCGAAGCTCGGCATAGAAGGGCTTGATCTTTTTCTCGTGCGTGTCCCAAAAGGCACGCATATCGCCCTGCACGTCCGGGATCTCCCGCAGCATCTGCTCCACCTGCGGGGCATAGACGGTGAGAAAGTCGTCCGCCGTTACCTTGCCTCTCTTGTATTTTGCGAAAGCGTACACCACTTTCGGCAACAGAAGCAGCAGTCCGGGTCTCCTGCGCAGGTAAAACAAAAACAGATCGAAACAGCTCTCTCCGTCGTAGATGGTGTTGTCGAAATCATAAACATTCATAGTAGCTATTTTAGCATATATAAGTAAATATTTCAATAGTTTGGTTTCTTTGTTTCTTTTCTTAACCACCGTGAATGTAGGCTTACAATAGATGTGTTACAAAGAATAAAAAAAGGATGACGAATAGCGAAACCTGTGTTACAGCTAAGTTACCACACAAAAAAAATAACAAGGAGGCTATTCGTCATGAATACTGTAACACAAACCATGTTGTATCGTCAAGCGC
>JAQXLO010000197.1 GCA_029012165.1 Oscillospiraceae bacterium
ACGAATCGTTCATCCCTGCCTTTTGCCGTTTTCGGAGGAATACCATGCAGGCATACAAAACCATTCGCACCGCATCGAGTGACACATTTACGGAGAAAAAATCAAAATTTATCGGTCACATCTGCCCTGTCACAACGCAGGAGGAGGCAATGGCGTTTATCCAGGAGAAAAAGGCAGAGTTCTGGGATGCCACGCACAATGTCTATGCCTATGTCCTGCGTGACGGACAGCTGCGCCGCTATTCCGACGACGGAGAGCCACAGGGAACGGCAGGTCTGCCGGTGCTGGACGTGCTGCTCAAGGAGGAGCTGGTGGACTGCTGTGTGGTGGTCACACGCTATTTCGGCGGCATCCTGCTGGGCACGGGCGGTTTGGTGCGTGCCTATTCCCACGGCTCCAAGCTTGCGGTGGATGCCGGCGGCATTGTAACCATGGCGATGTGTTCCCGCTTGCAGATCAGCTGTGACTACAATTTTTACGGAAGGCTCTCGTCCCTGATCCCGGAAATGGGCGGCATCGTGGAGCAGACGGAATATGCCGATACGGTCACCGTTTACTGCAAAATGCCTTCGCAGCTGGTGGATGCATTTGATGCAAAGCTCTTTGACAGCAGCTTCGGAAAATACCGCAGCAAAAAGACGGAAGAATTTTTCTCTGCCATAGATTAAAATAAAGGGATTTTGCGAAATCTGTCGTATAATTTTATATAGGCAGAAAAGCGCAGCGGTTTATGATGAGGTATAGGATATGGACGATCGAATTCGGAAAAAAAGCTGTTTTTTGGAGCACGCTGTTTTGTCCCCTTTGGCGGCGTTCTCGGACAAGAGCCGGGGGCGGCAGGTGCCGGAGGAGGACTGCCCGATCCGCACTGCGTTCCAGAGAGACCGTGACCGCATCATCCACTGCAATTCCTTTCGGCGTCTCAAGCACAAAACGCAGGTTTTTCTTTCCCCCGAGGGGGATCATTACCGCACACGCCTGACCCACACCTTGGAGGTGTCGCAGATCGCACGCACCATCGCCAAGGGGCTGGATCTGAACGAAGATCTGACGGAGGCGATCTCCCTCGGACACGACCTCGGACATACCCCCTTCGGTCATGCGGGGGAGCGGGCGCTGGACTCGGTTTGCAGCAGGGGCTTTCACCACTACGAGCAGAGCCTGCGTGTGGTGGATGTACTGGAAAAAGAGGGCAGGGGACTCAACCTGACCTACGAGGTGCGCAACGGCATCGTTTGCCACACCAAGGGCAAGGAGGCCGCCACGCTGGAGGGACGTGTTGTCCGTCTGGCGGATCGTATCGCATACATCAACCATGACATTGACGACGCAGTGCGTGCGGGTGTCCTGCGGGAGGCGGATATCCCCCGGCGCATCCGGGAAACGCTGGGCGAAACGAAGTCCGGGCGCATCAACACGCTGGTGCTGTCCGCCATCGAAAACAGCCGGGACACCATTGCGCTGGACGGCACGGTGAACGCCCTGTTTGAGGAACTGCACGACTTCATGTTCCGCCATGTGTACACCAACATGGACTGCAAAAGTGAGGAGTCCAAGGCCATCGACATGATTCAGTGGCTGTTCGGTTTTTATATGGAAAAGCCGGAACATCTGCCGCCGAACTATCAAAAGCTGATCGAGCGGGACGGCCGAGAGCGGGCGGTCTGCGATTTTGTGGCGGGCATGACGGATCGTTATGCCGTCAAAATATTTGAATCCACCTTCGTGCCGAAGTCATGGATCTATTAAGGAGGCGAGCGCAGTGGCGATCAGCGAAGAATTTCTGTCCGAGCTTCGGGACAGGACGGATATTGAGGACGTGCTCTCGTCCTATATCCACTTCAAGCGCCGCGGCAAAAACCTCGTCGGTCTTTGTCCGTTTCACAGCGAAAAAACGCCGTCCTTTACCGTCTATCCCGAAAACGGTTCATTCTACTGTTTCGGCTGTGGTGCCGGCGGCGACACCATAACCTTTATCCGCCGTATGGAAAACCTCGACTATGTGGAAGCGGTCAAATTTTTGGCGGATCGAGCGGGATTGCGGATGCCGGAGGACGGCTTTGACGATACGCTTTCCAAGCGGCGCCAGCGGATCTTGTCCGCCAATCGGGAGGCGGCCAAGTTTTTTCACACCCAGCTTTTGCTGCCGGAAAATACGGCGGCGCTGGAATATTTCACCAAAGACAGAGCGCTTTCCATGCAGACGATCCGCCACTTCGGTCTGGGCTATGCGCCCAACAGCTGGGATGCTTTGCTGCGGCATATGCAAAACAAGGGCTACTCGGCATCGGAGCTGGTGGATGCAAATCTGGTGCGTGCGAGCACCAAAAATACGGGAAGCTTTTACGACAGCTTCCGCAATCGTGTGATGATCCCCATTATCGACGTGCGGGGCAACGTGATCGCCTTCGGCGGTCGGGTGCTGGACGATACCAAACCGAAGTATATCAACACGTCCGACACATTGGTCTATAAAAAAAGCAAGGAAGTGTTCGCACTCAATTTTGCCAAAAACGCCGGAGAACGCCGTCTTATTTTGTGCGAGGGCTATATGGACGTGATCGCTTTGCATCAGGCGGATTTTGCCTTTGCGGTGGCGGGATGCGGCACGGCGCTGACGCAGGATCAGGCGAGGCTGCTGTCCCGCTATGCGGATGAGGTGATCCTGTCCTACGATGCCGACGGTGCCGGACAGGAGGCGCTGCGCAAAGCCATCGGAATATTTTCCTCCATCGGGATGAAAATAAAGGTGCTCAAACTTTCCGGCGGCAAGGATCCGGATGAGATCATCCGCAAGTACGGCAGGGAGCGGTTCCAAAGCCTTTTGGATGGGGCGGCAAACGACATCGAATTTCGCATTTTGGCACAGCGGGAAAAGTATGATTTGGACAGTGACGACGGCAAGGTACGCTTTTTGAAAGACGCCGTGGAGATCTTGGCGTCCTTGGACAATCAGATCGAGCGGGACGTGTATGCCTCCCGCATTGCCGGAGAATTTTCCGTGGACAAGGCGGCGCTCATGGCGCAGCTGGATCAGGCACGTGTCCATTTGCAGCGGCGCCGCAAGCGAGAGCACATGGACGAGCTGACCAAGTCGCTGATGCCGCAAAAGGACGAGCTGAACCCGGAGATGCGCACCCACTACCGTGCGGCAAAGGCAGAGGAATCGCTGCTGACACTGCTGATGAACAACAGCGATTTTTATCAGCAGCTGTCCGGGGAGCTTTCGGAAGATTTATTTGTCACTGCATTTCACCGCCATGTGTTTGCCCAGCTGAAAAAGCACTGGGAGACGGGCGGCACCGTGGATCCGACCCATTTGTCCGCCGACTTCGATCCCCAGGAATTCGGGCGTGTGACACGGCTGTTCATGAACCGTGCGCTCTATCTCAATACGCTGGAGGAATGCCGGGACTACATCCGCATTCTTCGGGAGGAAAAGGAGAAAGAGACAAAACAAGCGCAGGACTTTTCGGACGACGACGTGTTTCTGCGCAGCTTCAGTCAGCTGAAAGAGAAAAAGCAGTAAGGCAACACCGCACAAATCGCAGCGCACACCTCAATTGTGCGGTATTGCCTAAATTTGTGGGTTATATATTTTCAATATAGTGGAGGATTTTTATGGAAGGTATGGAGAAGAAGATGTCCGTAAAGCAGCTTCTGGAAAAGGGAAAAGCATCCGGCAAGCTGACGACTCAGGAAATCGACGCCGTGATTCTCGAGATGGATATCGACATCGAGGAGCTGGACAAGCTCTACGAGACGATCGAGAGCCAGCACATCGAGATCATCGACAATCTGGAGGAGGAGCTGAACTACGACAATATCAACTTTGATATCGACGTGTCCAAGTCCGCCGAAGCCGGTACCACATCCGAGGACAAGAGTGTGGCCATGGACGACCCGGTCAAGGTCTACCTCAAGGAGATCGGTAAGGTGCCGCTTCTGACCGCCGAGGAGGAGATCGAGCTTGCCATCCGCATCACCGAGGACGATCCCCAGGCCAAGAAACGCCTTGCGGAGGCGAACTTGCGTCTGGTGGTCAGCATCGCCAAGCGGTATGTGGGCAGAGGTATGCAGTTCCTGGATCTGATTCAGGAGGGCAATCTGGGTCTGATCAAGGCGGTGGATAAGTTCGACTACACCAAGGGCTTCAAGTTCAGCACCTACGCCACGTGGTGGATTCGTCAGGCGATCACCCGTGCCATCGCCGACCAGGCGAGGACGATCCGTATCCCCGTGCACATGGTCGAAACCATCAACAAGGTCAAAAAGACCAACAGCCAGCTTCTGCACGAAAACGGCAGAGACCCCACCGCCGAGGAGATTGCGGAAAAGCTGGATATGCCCGTGGAAAAAGTGCGGGAGATCATCCGTGTGTCCCAGGAGCCGGTTTCTCTGGAAACGCCCATCGGCGAGGAGGAGGACAGCCATCTGGGCGACTTCATCCCCGACGACGACGCCCCCGCACCGGCGGATGCGGCTTCCATGCTGCTGCTCAAGGAGGCGATCGGTGATGTGCTCAAGACGCTCACACCCCGGGAGGCGAAGGTGCTGGCTTTGCGTTTCGGACTGGAGGACGGTCATTCCCACACCCTTGAAGAGGTGGGCAAGGAATTCAACGTCACCCGTGAGCGCATTCGTCAGATTGAGGCGAAGGCATTGCGCAAGCTGCGCCATCCCAGCCGCAGCAAACGCCTGAGAGATTATCTGGAATAATAAAGAGGAGAGATACCCCATGCAAAAAGAACTTGCCAAGCAGTACGATCCGAAAAATGTGGAGGATCGTATTTATCAATACTGGCTGGACGGGAAGTATTTCCATGCAAAGTGCGACCCGGACAAAAAGCCCTACACCATCGTGATCCCGCCCCCCAACATCACGGGACAGCTGCACATGGGTCACGCTCTGGACAATACACTGCAGGACATCCTGATTCGCTGGCGCAGAATGCAGGGCTACGATGCGCTGTGGCTGCCCGGCACAGACCATGCCTCCATCGCCACCGAGGCAAAGATCGTGGAGGCGATGAAGAAGGAGGGCGTCACCAAGGACGACATCGGCAGAGATGGTTTCTTGGAGCGTGCATGGGCTTGGAAAAAGCAGTACGGCGGCCGCATTGTGGAACAGCTGAAGAAAATGGGTTCCTCCTGCGACTGGGATCGTGAGCGGTTCACCATGGACGAGGGCTGCAACAAGGCCGTGCGTGAAGTGTTTGTCAACCTGTACAATAAAGGTCTGATTTATCGTGGCGAGCGCATCATCAACTGGTGTCCCCATTGCCTGACATCCATCTCCGATGCGGAGGTGGAGTACGAGGAGCGGGACGGTCACTTCTGGCACATCCGCTATCCGCTATCCGACGGCAGCGGCTATGTGGAGCTGGCGACCACACGTCCCGAGACCATGCTCGGCGACACGGGCGTTGCCGTCCATCCCGATGACGAACGCTACAAGGATATCGTCGGCAAAACAGTCATTCTGCCCATCGTCGGCAGAGAGATTCCGATTGTTGCAGACAGCTATGTGGAAATGGATTTCGGTACCGGCGTGGTGAAGATGACGCCCGCCCACGACCCCAACGATTTCGAGGTGGGTCTGCGCCACAATTTGGAAGTAATCAACGTGATGACGGACGATGCGCACATGAACGAGAATGCGGGCAAGTACGCCGGCATGACGGCGCTGGAGTGCCGCAAGGCCGTTGTCGAGGAGCTGGAGAAGCAGGGATTCCTGATCAAGGTCGAGCCTTTGCACCACAATGTGGGCGTTTGCTATCGCTGTCACTCCACAGTCGAGCCCCGCATCTCCAAGCAGTGGTTCGTCAAGATGGCGCCCCTTGCCAAGCCCGCTATCGACATCGTGCGTGACGGTACGGTCAAGTTTGTTCCCGAACGCTTTGACAAAACCTATTATCACTGGATGGAGAACATCAAGGATTGGTGTATCTCCCGTCAGCTTTGGTGGGGACACCGCATTCCCGCCTATTACTGCGACGACTGCGGTGAGCTGGTCGTCAGCAAGGAAACGCCCGACTGCTGCCCGAAATGCGGCGGCAAACTGCGTCAGGATCCCGACACGCTGGACACATGGTTCTCCTCGGCGCTGTGGCCGTTTTCGACCCTTGGCTGGCCGGAACAGACGCCGGAATTGGCGCACTACTACCCGACCAACACGCTCGTTACGGGCTACGACATCATCTTCTTCTGGGTCGCCCGGATGATTTTCTCCGCCTGCGAACATACGGGCAAGGAGCCGTTCCAAACCGTTCTGATCCACGGTCTTGTCCGGGACGAACAGGGCAGAAAGATGTCCAAGTCCCTCGGCAACGGCGTGGATCCGCTGGAAGTGATCGACAAATACGGCGCCGATGCCCTGCGCTTCACGCTGGCCACCGGCAACAGCCCCGGAAACGATATGCGCTACTCCGAGAAAAAGGTCGAGGCCAGCCGCAACTTCGCCAACAAGCTGTGGAATGCGGCACGTTTCATTCTGATGAATCTGGGCGAGGATGAGCCTGCCGCCCATCTGCCCGCAGAGCCGGCGCTGGAGGATAAATGGATCATCAGCCGCCTGAATACCCTTGTGGGCGAAGTGACCGACAATCTCGAAAAGTTTGAGCTGGGCATTGCGATCCAGAAGCTGTACGACTTCATTTGGGACATCTTCTGCGACTGGTACATTGAGCTTGCCAAGATTCGCCTGCAAAAGGGCGGCGAGGAAGGCAAGACAGCCCGTGCAGTGCTGGTCTATGTTATGACCGACATCTTGAAGCTCCTGCATCCCTTCATGCCCTTCATCACCGAGGAAATCTGGCAGGCGATTCCCCACGACGGCGACGCCATCATGGTTTCCCCATGGCCGGAATACGACGAGGCACTGAATTTTGCCGCCGAGGAAGCGGAGTTCGAGCGCATTATGGCGGTGGTTCGTGCCGTGCGCAACCGCAGAGCGGAGATGAATGTCCCGCCCTCCAAGAGAGCGAAGCTGTATGTTGCGACCACTTTCACCGACACCTTTGCCGGTGCGGCAACGATTTTCCAAAAGCTTGCCGGGGCATCGGAAGTGGAGGTCGGCGCAGCATTTTCGCTGGACAACGCCGTGAGCATCGTCACCCATGACGCCAAGGTTTATATCCCCATGGGCGATTTGGTGGATTTTGAAGCGGAACGAGCCAGACTGCAAAAGGAGCTTGCCAAGGCGCAGGACGATCTGGCGTTTGTGGGCAAGAAGCTGAACAATCCATCCTTCGTGGAGAAAGCCCCCGCTCCCGTTGTGCAGGCACAGCGTGATACGGCGGCAAAGCTCCGGGACAAGATCGCCATGCTGGAAGAAAGCATTGCGAAACTCGGTTGATATGCAGTACGAAGAAGCTTTACAATACATCCATTCCCTGGAAAAATTCGGCATCAAGCCCGGTATGGAGCGCATCACTGCGCTCTGCCGGGCTTTCGGCAACGTGCAGGAGGAGCTGCGGTACATCCATGTCGCCGGCACCAACGGCAAAGGCTCCACCTCTACCATGCTCGCCAATATCTGCCGAAACGCAGGGTATAAAACGGGGCTGTTCCTCTCGCCCTATGTGCTGGATTTTCGAGAGCGCATACAGGTGAACGGGGAGATGATTCCCAAGGATGCACTGGCGCAAATCGTCGAGCGCATCCGACCGGTTGCGGATACCATGCGGGAACAAGGCGAACCGCCCACGGAGTTCGAGGTGATTACGGCGGCGGCATTTCTCTACTATGCGCAGAGCAAATGCGACATGGTCGTGCTGGAAACGGGACTGGGCGGACGGCTGGACTCCACCAACATCATCCCGTGCCCCGAGGTGAGCGTGATCACGTCCGTTTCTCTCGACCATATGGCGGTGCTGGGGAATACCGTTGCGCAGATTGCCGCCGAAAAGTGCGGCATCCTCAAGGACGGCGGCACAGTTGTGACCTATCCGTTTCAAAACCCCGAAGCGCTGGAGGTGATCCGCCGCACCGCCAAGGAACGGCGAAACACCCTCGTCCTTCCCGACAGTGCGTCCATCGAATGCCGGCAGGAGAGCCTCTACGGTACCGATGCCGTGATTGACGGCTTACCCGTGCATATTCCCATGCTCGGCAGACACATGGTCTATAACGCTTCTATGGCGGTGGCGGC
>JAQXLO010000198.1 GCA_029012165.1 Oscillospiraceae bacterium
AAACTTTTAAGGCGTGCATTTGTGCGGCGTTGCCTTAATCCCACAAAAATCCGTGATGAACCCTTTTTCATCGGATCAAAAGGGATAATAGCACATATCTTTACAGGTGTCAAGACACTTGTAAAGATAAAGTAAAACCGCACTGCGAAAACAGTGCGGTATTGCTGCCATGATCTATCGGGCAAGGAGGCAGGCGACTGGAGAGGAGCCGGTGGTGAGCAGGGGCAGCTTGTTCGGTGCGGGTACGCCCCAGCCGTATTGTTTGTCAAAGCCGATCCAACCGTGGTCTTTGGTGTTTTCGGTCAACAGTTCCTTCAGGCGGCGGACCCCGGCGTCCGGGTAGCAAAGCTTGTACATGGCGGCCACGGCGGCAACATGGGGCGCGGCAAAGGAGGTGCCGGAAACGCGGGCGTACCGACCGTTTTTGGCGGCGGCGACCACGTTGGAACCGGGGGCGCACAGGTCAATGGAGGAGCCGTAGCAGTTGTTGAAATAGGGCAGACCCAAATTGGTACAGCCGGAAACCACGATGGGTTCCTGCATATGGGCGGGACAGCAGATTTTTTTGTCCATATTCACGCCGTAGTTGCCGGCGCTGATGATCGGCAGACAGCCGCAGTTCTGCGCATAGCGGATGGCATCGTGCAGGGAAGCGTAGCACTGCTCGGAAACAAAGCTGAGATTGACGATGTCCGCACCGTGGGAGGCGGCATATTTGATGCCGGCGGTGACGTTCACCAAGGAGCCGACATTCTTTTCATTGATGGATTTGACGATCATCAGACGCACATTCAGTCCCTTGGTCACGTCCGCAATGATTCCGGCAACAGCGGTTCCGTGTCCGCTTTCATCCTTGGTATAGGCGGTTTTCAGGTAGGAAACACCGGAATGGATTCGGCCTTGGAACATTTCGTGGGTGGCAGTGATGCCGGAATCCACGATGGCGACCAGTGCGGAGGCGTTGGGTCTGTTTTGGTATATCCAGTCCGCCAGCACGTCCGAATGCATATAGCGAATGCCCCACGAGCGGTTTTTGGCGGCAGTGCGCACGGAGGAATCCTGTACGGTGACATAGTCGTTGCACTCGGCAAAAGCCACGCCCGAAAGACGGCGCAGTGCGGCAAGACTTTCTTCGGCTTCGGCGGCATCGGAGAAGCGGACAACGTAGGTGTGATCGGGACCCTCCACGGTGTACTGCGGATGCAGAAAACGAAAATCCGGCCTTTTGGAGGATTTCACGATAATTTCGCTTCGGATATCCCCACTATTTTCGCCGACCGCTTTAGCAAAGCGCAGGAAGTCTCCGGTGCATACGTCATAGACACGCAGGGCGCTTGCGGAGAACGAGAGCAGGGCGCTCAGCAGCAGAAAAGCGCAGAGGAGGGCACACAGTCGCTTGCACATATTTTTCAATCCCTTCAAAAAACTAAATGAAGCGCATTACGGATCCATCAGGTCGTCGTGGATGTGGGGAGGTTCCCGGGTGAATTGCGTGGGGTCCACGGGCTGCGCATTCTTTTTCAGCCGGCGCAGATACAGGGCGGTGATCCCGGTGGCGGCGAGCTGAATGAGCAGGAAGCGGAAAATATCGGCGTACAGCGCCATACCCACGGGAGAATTCCGGTAAGCGTGGAAGAAATTGTTGAAATAGTCGAAGAAGAAAAAGCTGAAAACGCAGATCCAGACCGACCCGGTCGCATACCGCAGCAGACCCTGCCGATAGGCAAGCAAAAACATTCCGAGGGCAACGGACAAAAATGCCAGCAGCGCAATGGGAATGGAATAGGCGACAAGCTCCTTGGTGCGCAGATTCTGAATCAGCCGAATGATCATGGGGATGCACGCCAAAACGGTGAAACAGATCGACTGCCGCAGATTTCCGGTTTCATAGCCTTGTTCCTCGGCGTTGAGATGCAGGCAGAACCCACGGAACCCCACCTCAAAAAACAAGGCACGAATGGCCGAGATCAGCAGACCGAGCAGTGCCCATTGCAAAAAGGAGAGCAGGCCACCCTCCTGCACGCAGGCATTCGGCAGGACGAAATAGCCCAGATCGTACCCGGCCTTTACAAACAGTCCGGGCTTTCCCAGCAGAGAGTAGATCAGCTGTTCGAGCAATACAACGGCGGCGATGGAACCGCAGCAGATCAGCGCAGCACGCCGAAGGTCGTAGGGTATGTCCTGCCGGTCGGCGGCGATGCCCAGTTTATCCGCACCGAATTCCGTATAGTTCAGAAAAAAAATCAATACACCGATGCCGATCAGGCTGGTGAGGACGCTGAACGTACTGACCGGAAACAGCAGCTCCTCCGCCAAGAGGACGGCGGTGAAACCGATCATAAGATATGCCGTAGAAACTGCGGGAGATATTCTGTACATGGCGTTTTCTCCTTTGTGCTGTTAAGGTGATACGATAAAGTACATTATCCAAAAACAGTATAACACAAATAAACTGCAAAAGAAATAGTATTTTAAAAAATAAAAAGTAGAAAAAATGGATGATGTGTGCTATAATACGGGAAAATGTGATCGGGAGAGAAAAAGATGAGAAATTTGCTGCATGGTACACTGAGAAAAATGGATGCGAACACCTATTTTTTGCATTACACAGACGATTATGCCTTGGATGCTCTTCTGGAGCATGGTGTGCGCAATGCGGCGGAGCTGGTGTACTTGGCAGGAAAACACTTCGGCACAAAAAATGGAGAGCTGAAAATGAACGGCGGCGGATTTGCCTGCACGACATTTAATGCGTTCACCTCTGCAGAGGAGCCGATTTTGGCGAGAAACTTCGACTACAAGGATGCGCCGGCGGTTGTCGTCTGGACTGCGCCGAAAAAGGGCTACAGGAGCGTTGCAATGACAGATACCAACGTCATGCTTTACGGCTCGAAGCTGGGCGAAAAGGAAAATCGGAACAGACTGCTGCTCGCACCCTATGCGTGCATGGACGGGGTAAACGAAAAAGGGTTGGCGATTGCTGTTTTGGAGATCAAGGCAAAAGCAACGCACCAGCATACCGAACGAAAAAACATCATTACCACGGTGATGATCCGTGCTGTTTTGGATAGATGTGCCACCGTGGATGAAGCCGTGGAGCTTTTTCGACAGTTTGATATGCATGATTCTCTGTTTTGCAACTATCACTATCAAATCGTGGACGCTTCAGGCAAGAGCATCGTGATCGAATATGTGCACAACGAGATGCGACTGATTGCGCCGGATGGACGGGTACAGTATGTGATGAACTTCTACAAAAGCGCCGACGGCGACAACCGCAAAGGCTTCGGCTACACCCGTCAAAAATGGGTGGAGGAGGCTTTTGCTCGGTGCGGAGAAACCATGGATGAGCCGCAGGCGATGCAGCTGCTGGAAAAGTGCCGGCTGGATTACAGGCACAAATTCGGCTATCCGATCACCAGCCTGTGGAGCGCCGTCTATAATTGCACGAAGCAGACCATGCTGTTGTCCACAGGGATGCAGTACGAAACGCAATACCGGCTCGGTGTGGAGTACGATCCGAGTATACAGCCCATGCCGCAAGAGGCGTAAATGAACCGGTAGATACACAGCCGTACAGTGCCCGCTTTCGGGTGCGGTACGGTTTTTGTGTTTTTCGATCCGAGAACAAGCCGGCGAGGGCTTTGCGCATCCAAACGACCTGACGAATGATCTAATCGTTTGGGTCTGCAAAACTATCGTCGGTCGATTCAGGAACGTATTCCATGGAATTGCGCATACTGTAGTCCAAACGCACATCGTGCGCCGGCATGACGAAGCGCAGCACAAACCCGTTTCCGTTTCCCTGCACAGTCAGGGCATTGGGATCACCGTCCAGATAAAAGGTGTAGTCGGTGTCCGTGGCGACCATATCAAAATGCAGTTCCACGCATTGCCCGGCTTTGTAGGTGTTTTTGGCGTTGGAGTAGAAGGACTTTCCACCGCAGTAGTCCACACGGTAGGACTTTGGCTTGGCAGAGCATCCCGTCAAGCAAAGACCGAGCAGAAGCAAGAGTGCAGCGGCAGTCATTACAGCAAACAGCATATGGTTGTTCCTTTCTTTGAACAGTAAGCGTTTTTGCATCCGATTCCTCTCTGAATCCATATTCTTCTCCTTTGCAGAAAGGGAGTTTTACGAAAAAAGCAAGGAGCGGTCAGGCGATTTGACCGCTCCTGTGTACAGTGTATTGTCTCAAGCCCACGGGTCAGCGGCTTTGGGGATGCGGATGTCCGGCAACAGGAACTGCTCCCACAAAAACCACTTGCCGTCGCTCCCACGCATACGCAGTTGGACGGAGCGTGGGCTGTCGGCGCCGCCGCTTTGGATAAAGAGCTTTTTGTACCCCTGTTCGGCGTCGGAATAGGGATTGGTCTCAACCGTAATCGTGAACGGCTCGTTCGGCGTGTAGTTGTTCTCCGGCGTTGCGCCGGCAAAGTAGGAGAAGGGGACATACGTCTTGCCGCCACGGAAACGGTCGTTCAGAAAAGAGATTTCATGACCGCCGAGGGGGCGGGGACCTCGCAGCCAGTTGAGCATCTCGGTGCCGATTTTCGGTTCCGCCGCATAGGCGCACAGGGCGCACACGGTCAGCGCCGCCGTTTGAAACGGCGTTTCAAGTGCCGCTTCGGGAAGCGCCTGCATCTCGGCGAGGCTTTCGGGCAGAGCGGCAAAGGTAAAGGTTTCTTTCTTGTTTCCGAGAGAGGATGCCGCCGAGGTTGCCGCCGTGACAGCGGCGCTTTTCAGTTTATCAAAAATACCCATAGTAAAACTCCTGTTCGTTTTCTCAAAGCGGGAGGATCAGAATCCGCCGCCGCCGTGCGTGCTGCCGGAGGATGAGGTGTGCGTCGAAGAACCGCCGCTCGAGCCGGTGTCTTTCGGCTTTGCGGTACGGACAACGTTGGAATACAGGAAAACATCGCTCTGTCCGTTCAGCTGTAAACTGCCGGGCTTGAGATAGTCGGAAGCGGACGCTTTTCTGCGAACGGTTTTGAGTTTGCCTTTCATCACGCCTGTGGCGATGAACGCCACAATCAGACCGATAATCAGCGAAATGACGAGAGACCGACTGATGTTAAAAGTCGTTGCTTTTGTAACTTGTTTGTCGGCAGTTTCGATATACTCGTTAAAGGCGGAAACATAGTTGCCGTTCAAAAGGTCGGGCGTAATGCTCGATCCGAGGTCCTGAATATCGCTGTCGGAAAAGGCGGTGATGCCCAGTCCGCTGGTGGAAATCCAACTGTTTCCCGTGGAATAGGTGCCGTCCTCGTTGACCCGAACCAGATACAGCACGCCGTCCCGGTCGTCTCCGAAGCCGAAACCGTTGTAGTCGAAGAAATCATCGGCATACTGCGTAAGCGATTTCGCACCCGTATCGGTGACGGTCACGAGCACGACATCGAACTGCTGACGCATACTCACTTCGTCGAGCTTTTCGAGCAGAGCCGATTCCTCGGCATCGGTGAGGATGTCTGCGCTGTCCGTTAAGCGAAGCGGCGCAGAATACGTTTGCGCATCGTAGACAACGGGTGTTTCGGTCGTAACGGTCGTATCGCCGCCGAGTGACGGCTCGGCAAGCGCCGCCGCAGCATTCAGGTAATCACGGATGCATTCGGCGAGGCTCGGCGCATTCTCGGGTTCATCGTCGTGAAACAGCGCACGCAGATTGTCTGCATCTGTGCTGTCAACCAATTGATCCGCATCGCCTTTGCAATAGACTTGCCAGTATTCGGCATTTTCAACCATGAGGATCCGGCTTTCCCGTGTGCCGGGCATTGCGTCGCCGGAGAAGGCTTCAAGGTCGCCCTGTGCATAGGCGTACATCAGGTCGCAGTCAACGGCATCGGAGAGCAGACGAGCTTGTTCGTTGAGTATTTCGATTTCCGTATCTGTCAGCGCACCGACTTCATCGAAGATATAGCCGGAGTCGGTCGCCCATGCGCTCACGCACAGCGAGAGGCACAAAGCAAACGCAAGAACCATAGAAAAAACAGTCTTTTTCATCGTTTACGTCTCCTTTACAGCAACCAAAGCAGGTACGAAATCAGGAACGCCGCCGCACCGACAATGCCCGTCAGTGCAATTCGCCACTTCATCAAAGCGCTCTTGTCCAGCGGTAGGTCGCCGACAAGCTTGCCTGTCTGCCCGTTCATGGCGAAGGTGTATTTCTTGCCGTTCCAGCTTGTGTTCAGGATCCAAACGGGGTACAGAGCGTACTTTGCATTGGTGTTGAACAGGCGTACCCCCGAGTATTCGGGTGTTACGGTGACGTAGCCCTGCACGGTGGACTGGAACGCCTGCTCGGTACTGGTCTTGATGCGTTCGTTTGCACGCAAAATACTTTGTTCGGCGTCCACGTCGTATTTGTCGGCGAGATAACCGGCAAGATACGCCGTTTGGAAATCGACCGCCTGCGAGAAATCGAACGGCTCGATGGATTCCATCAGGTCATTCTCGATTTTGGACGAACCGTCTACGGGAACCCCGGAAAAGCCGAGCGAGCCGCTGCGCCAAATGGAGTAGTAATCGGTTTTCGTATAGTTATAGTCGCTGTCGCTCCAGTGGGAAGTGCGGGTCGCCTTGTAGCGGATGTCGGCGTTGGCGTCAGCGTCAAAGAGCCAGAACGGGACATAGATGCCCTTGATTTCGTCGATGTGGTTGGCATCCTTGAACACCTTGGGCAAGAGCCTTTTTCCCTGATAGTGTTTTTTCAGCGCTTCCTTTGCGGCTTTTTTGTCCAGCTTAAAGGGGATAACGTAGTCGGGCTTGAGTGCGCCGGAGAACTGTCCCATCATCACGACGGGATTGCCGCAGAACGGACAGGAGGTAGCGCCGGTTGTCTCGTCGCCGACGATTTCGCCGCCGCACGATTTACATACATAGGTGCGCAAGCCGTCCGTTTCGCCGCTTTCCCATTCGTTGCCCGCTGTCGATTCCCACTGCATATCGTCCGCCGGCTCATTTTTGAGCTGTTCGTCGAGTGCGGCGAGCGCCTGCATTTCAAACTCCGTATCGCAATACGGACATTTCATTTTTTGTGCTGAGCTGTCGAAGCTGATGGCTCCGCCGCAACACGGACACTTATATTCTTGTAACACTGCCAAATATATCACCTCATTGTGTTACGACAGCGCCGCACGAGTGTACGGCGCTGTCTGAAAAAGTCGGGATTCAGCGCATATCGTTTCCGTCGATCGGGTCGCCGCAGTTGGGGCAGAAGCGGGGCGGCTGTTCTCCGGGGTTCGGCATCCAGCCGCACTTGTCACAGCGGACGGTGCGGGTTGCCTGTGTCTGCGCTCTCGGTGCGCCGCAGCTTTGGCAGAAGCCGCCGCTGTTTTGCGTGCCGCAGTTCGGGCAGAACCAAGCGCCGCCCATAGCGGGAGCACCCTGCTGCATACCGCCGAAAGCGGCGCCGACAGCGCCTGCCGCCGCAGCGCCGAAGCCTGTCGGCTGTGCATAGGGCTGTTGTGCGTAGGGCTGACCCTGCGGTGCATAGGGCTGACCCTGCTGTGCATAGGGCTGTGCAGTCTGTGCATATCCCTGTGCGCCTTGGGCAAACGCCGGCTGTCCGTAGGACTGCTGGGCGTAGCCGGGCTGTGCGCCGAATGCCGTCGTGGTGCCCAGCAGTGCGTCACGCATAGCGTACGCTGTTTGTTCCAGACTGCGATACGCCTCGCTGTAGCGGCTGTCGGGTTTATTGCCGTTGTCGAGGTCGATGTTGATTTCGTTGAACCACGGAGAGTTCACGAGGATTTGCACCTGAAAATCGTAGCTGTATTCATAGCGAGGCGGATTGTAACGCACGCTCTTGCCGTCGGGCATTTCCTGATACACTTCGTCTCTATCCTCTTGGATGTCTACGTTGCAGGCGGTGACCTGCGAAAGCTGGATGATATCGGGGTTGTCGTCACGCCAGTTGGTGCGGGAGGTGACGATGAATGCGCCGGCGGCATCGTCGATGTAGATTTTTTTGGTAAAACCGAGCGTGCGTGTCGGCTGGAAGGAGGCAAGCTTTTGGCGGTTTTCCTCACGGTAGGCAAGCTGTTGCTTGATGTCCGCCAATGTGGTACGTTTTCTGCCGGTAAAGAAGGGGGAAAGCTTTGCGTTGCAATCCTTGCAAATGTTGCCGTCCTCGACCTTGCGGTTGCCGAGCAGACCGATTTTTTCGCCGCAGATATCACAGAATTTTTTATCGAACAGTCCCATAATTATTTTCTCCTTAAATGATTAGGATTTGTCGTTTTCATCGAACAGGTCGCCGCATTCGGGGCAGAATTTCGGGGGATTCTTGGGGTCGGCGGGCTGCCAGCCGCACTTGTCGCAACGGTACAGCGGAGCGCCCTCCGGTTTTTTCGCACCGCAGTTGGGGCAGAATTTACCCTTGTTGACAGCGCCGCAGGCACAGGTCCAGCCTTCGGGTTCGGC
>JAQXLO010000199.1 GCA_029012165.1 Oscillospiraceae bacterium
GGATATAGATGAAAATTCGCTGGAGCTTGCCAAAGCCAATGCACTTCGGGCAGGGGTGTCCGACCGTATTCAGTTTTTCAAGGCGGATGTACGCAAGTTTTCTCCCGAAACGGAGCGGGGAACCGTGATCTGCAATCCACCGTACGGCGAGCGGCTTCTGGACATCAACGAAGCCGAAAATCTGTACAAGGAAATGGGCAAGGTGTTCCCGAAGAAGCATGGTTGGTCGTACAGCATTATTTGTCCCTCGGAGACCTTTGAACGCTCCTTCGGACGAAAGGCGGATAAGCGCAGAAAACTTTATAACGGCATGATCAAGTGTGATTTGTATATGTATTTTAAGGGATAAGGAGTGAGTGTATGAAACATATTTTTGTCGTCAATCCTCTTGCCGGCAAGAAAGGCAGAGATGCACAGCGTATTCTTCCCGAGATCGACAGCTACTGCCGGGCGCAGGGATTGGATTATCAGATTTATCGTACCAAGGCGGCGGGAGACGGGCTGGAGTTTGTGAAAAAGACAGCCGCAAAAGGGGAGTATGTTCGCTTTTACGCCTGCGGCGGCGACGGAACTCTTTTCGAGGTGGTCAACGGCTCTTTCGGATATGACAACGTGGAGGTAGCCGCTGTTCCTTTGGGCTCCGGCAACGATTTCATTCGTCTGTTTGGCACCAAGGAGCAGCTTGCCAATGTGCCGGCGCAGGTCAACGGCACGGTAATTAAGCTGGATCTGATCAAATGCGGCGACAAGATCGCCATCAACGAGTGCTCCATGGGCATGGATGCGGAAGTGTGCAAGAAACAGGCGGATTTTAAAAAGATTCCCTTTATCAGCGGAGAGATGGCATATACCTTTTCCGCACTCTGGGCGTTGATGAAAAAGATGGAGAATACCTTTACCATCTCCGTGGATGACGAACCGGCAGAGACACGCAAGGTGATTTTCTGTTTTGTCGGCAACTCCCGCTGGTACGGCGGCGGCTACATGGGCGGACCGCTTGCCATGCCCAACGACGGACTTTTGGATATCGTTGTGGTACAGAAAAAGGTGAGCCGCCTGAAGCTGCTGACATTGTTGTCTGCCTACAAGAAAGGCAAGCAGCTCAGTTGGGACTTCACCCACTTTGTCCGGGGCAAAAAGATCACTGTTCATGCGGAAGATCCTGCCGTTGTCAATGTGGACGGTGAGTGCGAGGTCGTGCACGACTGCACCATGGAGATCGTGCCGTCCGCCATCAAGTTCGTGGTACCGGCCAATTCCACATTCTTTGCGGATGTGGAATCCGGCAGGATCAGCAGTGAAAGACCGATCAACGCATAAAAGCAAAGCCGCAAAACTGCGCCGGCAGAAATGTCGGCGCAGAAAAATAAATTCAAAAAAGTTTGAAAAAGCACTTGATTTTTTTAGGATGATAGTGTATAATACCGATGTTGAGCAAACGGAGAGTTGTCCGAGTTGGTCGAAGGAGCACGACTGGAAATCGTGTAAACCGTTACAGCGGTTTCGAGAGTTCGAATCTCTTGCTCTCCGCCAATGAAGTTCGGTTATTATTGTACAAAAATAACCGAACTTCTTTTTTTATGCACAGTCGTTGGGATACAATCAATATGAGCTGGTGATTTATATGGTGAATGTAAATGATTTCGTAGCCAAAACCGACAATGAAGCTTTTGAGCTCGCGATTCAAAACAGACAGGCGGATGGAATTGTGCTCGTTCCCCCTCGCCACTCGCAGTATGAACCCGAACGAAGCTTTTATTTACTGGACAGTGCTGTGTTATTGCCGGAAAACACGACTATTCTTTTGCAAAACTGCACAATAAAGCTCTCGGACAAATGCCGTGACAATTTCTTCCGTACGGCGAATTGCGGCATGGGGATTGAGTTACCGAAACGAATTTCCAACGTCCATATCCGAGGAGAGGGCGTGTGTACCTTGCTTGGCGCTGACCATCCTCGGGCGACAGGGGACGGGAGCAAGGCGCTTGCAAACCCTTGCCCGTACGAGGTTGATGATCTGTGTAGGTTGGCGGATTGGATTCCGCCGGAACTCAGGACGCCCGAGAGGATTACATTTTTGGACAGGCATGATCACTCCTACGGGACAGATGCCGGTACCGACGAATCGCAGTACGGTGATTGGAGGGGGATTGGGATTTTGTTCGCCAATACGCAGTGCTTCTCTATCGAAAATATACGCATTGTGGAGTCGCACGGCTGGGGTATTTCGCTGGAGGCCTGTTCCGACGGGAGAATCGAAAGAATACGCTTTGATGCCTGTATGTTGAAAATGATTGACGGTCTGCGCTCTAACATGGAGAACCAGGACGGTATCGACATCCGAAACGGATGCCA
>JAQXLO010000200.1 GCA_029012165.1 Oscillospiraceae bacterium
CCAAGTCGTGCAATATTTTGCACGGCTTCCATCCTGTATGGATTAGGTGGAATGGTGACTTCGCACGGGGTTATGCCGTTTTGTTTGCTGTCTGCGTGCGGCGGCGTTTGAAACCCCTCAGTCTGCTGCGCAGACAGCTCCTCTCGCAGGGGAGCCAAACTGCCGGCAACATCGCCCTATCGCATACACGACCGTGCAGAGAAAATCGAAAGCAGCGACACTGCACCGATTCGTGCCGCCCCTTCGTGCTTGCAGAAATCACTTTTTCGACAAGCAGGCAAGCCTTTAAAAAGGCTTGACCGAAACTTTTAATCCCACAAAAATCCGTGATGAACCTTTTTAAAGGCTTGAGCGAAGCGTTTCCGTGAAAAGGAAAATCCGGCGATCCCCTTTTCGAGGGTCGCCGGAAGTACGTGTTTTTTTTGATTATTTGCCGGAATAGTTGGGGGCTTCTTTGGTGATGAAAACGTCGTGGGGATGGCTTTCCACAAGACCGGCGTTGGTGATGCGCACGAAGCGGGATTTGGTTTTCAGCTCCTCGATGTTGTGGCATCCGCAGTAACCCATGCCGGAACGCAGACCGCCGAGCAGCTGGAACACGGTTTCGGACAGCGCACCCTTGTAGGGTACACGACCCTCCACGCCTTCGGGGACAAGCTTCTTGTTGTCCTCCTGGAAGTAGCGATCCTTGCTGCCGTTGGCCATGGCGCCCAGAGAACCCATGCCACGGTAGACCTTGAACTGGCGACCCTGATAGATTTCCGTGTCGCCCGGCGCTTCCTCACAGCCTGCGACCAGAGAGCCGAGCATGACCACGTTGGCGCCTGCGGCAATCGCCTTGACGATCTCGCCGGAGTATTTGATGCCGCCGTCGGCGATGATGGGCTTGCCGTGCTTGGCAGCCTCGTTGGCGGAGTCATAGATGGCGGTGATCTGCGGCACACCGATACCGGCGACCACACGGGTGGTACAGATGGAGCCGGGGCCGATACCGACCTTGACCGTGTCTGCGCCTGCGTCGATCAGCGCTTTGGTTGCCTCGGCGGTGGCGACGTTGCCGGCGATGAGCGGAATGTTCGGGAAAGCGGCCTTGACCTTGGAGACGGCCTTCATAATGTTTTGGCTGTGACCGTGGGCGGAGTCGAGGACAAAGGCGTCCACTTCGGATTCCACCAGCGCCGACGCACGGTCGAGCACGTCCGCCGTTGCGCCCAATGCCGCTGCGCACAGCAGGCGACCCTTGCTGTCTCGGGCGGAGTTCGGATACTGCACGCTCTTTTCGATGTCCTTGATCGTGATCAAACCACGCAGATGTCCCTCGTCGTCGATGAGCGGAAGCTTCTCGATCTTGTGCTTCATGAGGATTTTCTGCGCCTCATCGAGGGTCGTGCCCATGGGTGCCACGACCAGATCCTCCTTGGTCATCACGTCGGCAATGCGGATGTTGAAATCGGTCATGAAGCGCAGGTCACGGTTGGTGAGGATGCCCACCAGCTTGCCGTCCCCGTCGCAGATCGGCACACCCGAAATGCGGAAGCGGTTCATCAACTCGTTCGCCTCGTAAACGTAATGCTCGGGAGAGAGGAAGAACGGATTGGTGATAACGCCGTTTTCGGAGCGCTTGACCTTGTCCACCTCTTCCGCCTGCTTCTGGATCGGCAGGTTTTTGTGTACAACGCCGATGCCGCCCTCACGAGCGATGGCAATCGCCATGCGGCACTCGGTAACGGTGTCCATGGCGGCGGTCATGATCGGCATATTGAGCATCAGACCCGCAGCCAGTTCCGTGCGCAGGTCGATGTCCTTGGGCAGGATGTCCGATTCGGCAGGAATCAGCAGTACATCGTCAAAGGTCAGACCCTCTTTCGCAAATTTTTCACTTACGGAAAAATCCATACAATCACCCCTAACTATAAATTAGTTCATTATAGCATATACAAACGGGAAAAGCAACAAATAATTCAAAGAAAAATAATTGAATTTTTTTGAAAAAACGGTTGATTTTTTGGACGCTTTGTGGTATTATACAGTAGTTGCGAAACGCAATGCGCTGCTAGCTCAGTTGGATAGAGTGTTTGGCTACGAACCAAAAGGTCAGGGGTTCGAATCCCTTGCAGCGCGCCATGCCGTAAATCGTTGTATATCAACGGTTTGCGGCTTTTTCTTTGCCCTGTTTAGTGCCGATTTTATACATTTCTATCGCATAAAATCATCTAAAATAACACAATCTATACTAAAAATGCAAGTCAAGATGCAAGTCAAAAAATCCCCGAAGGCTGGCCGTTTGGTCAACTTCCGGGGATATGTTTTGCTATTGCTTTTTGATGGCTGCCTTATCGTTTGCACCCTCGGTCACGATGTAACCGAGCAGCGAGCCGAACGTCATTACGGTTCCTGCAATCGTTGTCACGGTTTCCGCAACAGCGGAGATCGTACCCTCATCCAAGCCAAAAATCATGGCGATGCCGGTGACTGCGCCCACGACAGCCGCCCAAAACTTACGGGATTTCAGTTTCTGCAACATCGGTTTCCTCCTTTCTGCGTTTCTTCTTTTTCTTAAACAGTTGCTCGGAAATCTTGATAAATGCCACAGCGCACAGCTCTGTTCCGATGACCGTTAAAAACTTATCCGTCAGCGTCGGGGACAGCTCTTGCCCGGTGACGACCTGCACCGTGACTGCTGTCATCGTGTACGCAAATATCGCCACGAGGCATAAGGCGACAATCCTTTTCATGTAGCGCATACGGTCACTCCTTATTCTCCAGCCGGTCAATGCGGTGATGCGCTTGCTTTGCCGAGGATTCCACGGCAGATAGGCGCTCTATGACCTCAATGTGCTGTTCATCCTGCTTGTCCTGCTTGCGTTTGATGTCGTCAACGCCGGCTTTAACATAGCCGATTTCCGTTAAGATAACGCCGTCCTTTCGTCCGTCGGCGGAATTGTCTGCCTTGTTATTCCGTCGGAACGCCGCTACACCAAACACGATTGCGCAGATGGTTCCTACTCCACCGAGAACTGCAAGGAAAACATTCAGTCCGTTCACACCTGTACCCCCTTGGAATAGTCCACCCAACCGACCTTGTAGGCGCCGGTCGAATTCACTTTGTATCGGATGCAGACCATATTGCCCTGCTGGTCAAGCGCATAGCAGGTCGTACCGGCGTATACCTCACCGACCTTCATTGCTTTTTTATTGTCGGCGTAGACAGGTAGCGTCTTGCCAGACGAGTTTTTAAAGTCTTTCATTTCATAACCTCCTGTTTCGTTCAGCGCAGCTGTCCCGGCCACGTCGTATTTCGGTCTGCCGTACCCGACAATCGACTTGTAATTCAACGCATAGGACTTTTTCGCTACAGCGCCGCCGTTGGCCACGACGCCAGATGCGGAGGACGTGTTGCCCTCGATCGTGTAGACCTTGGATGCGTCTACCTTGTACACAAGCCCGGTGTGCGTTTCTTTTCCCTTTGTACCAAAGAATATCTGATCGCCGACCTTCGGCGTGGAATAGAACGCACCGTTTGCTCGGTAGTAGTACGCAGAATATGGACAACCTGCGCCGGCAGATTTCGTCGGCTGATACAGCATCGTCCGTGCGGCAGTTTCGCCGAACGCCGTCACAAAGCACCAGTCTACGAACACATCACACCACGCAAAGCCGTTCTTTTTGCCGTTGTAAAACGACTGGTATTTCGTGTCGAAGTCGTTTGCATATTTTGTGTAATTGTTCGTCCCAGCATTTGCAGTCTTATCGTACAGACTTGCGTTGGACTTCTTTTCGAGATACCCGACCTCTGTCTCTGCGATCTTCAGCACAGCGGCAGGCGTTTTCAGAACAGCCATGGAAACCACCCCTCCAAAATTGTTTCAACGAGCGCGATCACCACTGCGATCGGGCTCAGCAGGATTGCAGGGAACAGCCATTTGGAACACTCAATAATCATGTCATCGCCTCCAAAATAGATTTGACGGCATCCAGCAGTCCGGGCGGCACGTCTGCAATCGTACGCTTGCCGGCTATAATCTGCTTTGCCCACAATTTTGCCATAGCCATAGTTATACGTCCTCCTTATAGACCTCTCGGGACATATCCAGCACAGCGTCTGTCAACTCTGCCACATCAGTCTTTAGCAGTGATACGTCATCCTCAAGCGTCGGCACAGGCTCCCGCTCGATGGGAATCCATGACTGCACGACCTTGTCGCCATCCACGGTGTAGGATGGGGTGCAGGCGCCGTCGGGCTTGTCCGCCGTGACAAGCTGCAACCAGCCGTCTGCGCAGGCTCTGTCCGGGTGATGGGCGTAATATCTCGGCAAGTCTGTGTGCATAAGTCCTCCGCTCATGCCGTAGCGTGGACAGCGTTTCAGGATGCCGTTTTCCAATTTCGCAAAAGTCATCATGTAACCCTCCCAAGTGATTTTTCGTAGTTGTAGTTTTGCAGGATTTCGGATTCAGACAGCGGTCGGTTGTAGCATCTGTAGCAAGCATAATCAATGATTTTACCTTTATTTCCTTGCGCTATACCACCTTTTATAGCTCCATTGATGGACAAATTATCCACGCTCGTTTGCGTTGTTTTT
>JAQXLO010000201.1 GCA_029012165.1 Oscillospiraceae bacterium
GCATTCGTCTGCGGCGAGGAAACGGCGCTGATGACCTCCATCGAGGGCAACCGTGGTGAGCCGAGACCCAGACCGCCCTATCCGGCAGTCAAGGGTCTGTTTGCCAAGCCCACCACCGAAAACAACGTGGAGACCTTTGCCAACGTGCCCCAGATCATCCTGCGTGGCGCACAGTGGTTCGCCTCCATGGGTACCGAGCGCTCCAAGGGAACTAAGGTATTTGCCCTCGGCGGCAACATCAAGAACACCGGCCTTGTGGAGATCCCCATGGGCACCACCCTTCGCCACATCGTCGAGGACATCGGCGGCGGCATCCCCGGCGGCAAAAAGTTCAAGGCGGCGCAGACGGGCGGCCCCTCCGGCGGCTGCATCCCGGCGAGCCTGATCGACACCGAGATCGACTACGACAACCTGACCGCCATCGGCTGTATGATGGGTTCCGGCGGTCTGATCGTCATGGACGAGAGCAAGTGCATGGTGGATATCGCCAAGTTCTTCCTGGACTTCACCGTGGATGAGAGCTGCGGCAAATGTACGCCCTGCCGTATCGGCACTGTCCGCATGAAGGAGATCCTCGAAAAGATCACCTCCGGCAACGGCACTTTGGAGGACATCGACAAGCTGGAAGAGCTTGCCTACTATATCAAAGCCAACTCCCTTTGCGGTCTGGGACAGACGGCGCCCAACCCGGTGCTTGCCACGCTGAAGTTCTTCCGTGATGAGTACGTTGCCCATGTGGTGGACAAGAAGTGTCCCGCCGGCGTGTGCAAGGGTCTGCTGCGCTACAAGGTCAATGCGGACAAGTGCAAGGGCTGTACAGCCTGCGCCAGAGTTTGCCCTGTGGGCGCCGTTTCCGGCGCTGTCAAGCAGCCGCATTCCATCGACTCGACCAAGTGCATCAAGTGCGGCGCCTGCATGGAGAAATGTAAGTTCGGCGCCATCGTGAAGGAATAAGGGGGGAGCCATACAATGGAAAACATCAATGTAAAAGTCAACGGTGTGGAAGTTTCCGTGCCGAAGGGAACGACGGCTCTCGAGGCCGCACGTCTTGCGGGAGCACAGGTTCCGACGCTCTGCTTCCTTAAGGATATCAACGAGATCGGCGCTTGCCGCATCTGCGTTGTCAAGGCCAGCAAGGCCAGAGGCTATGTCGCTTCCTGCGTCTACCCCGTCAATGACGGCGAGGAGATCACCACCAACAGCCAGGATCTGATCGACGCCAGAAGAATGACCCTCGAACTGATCCTTTCCAACCATAAAAAAGAATGCCTGACCTGTGTGCGCTCCGGCAAATGCGAGCTGCAGCAGCTTTCTCAGGAGTACGGCGTTGCGGATCAGGATCGTTTTGCCGGCCGCATGAACAAGTACGACATCGACGCTTCTGCGTCCCATATGACCCGGGACAACGAGAAGTGCATCCTTTGCCGCCGCTGCAGCGCCGCTTGTACACGTTTGCAGGACATCGCCGTCATCGGCGCCAACGACAGAGGCTTCGATACGCACATCGCATCTCCGTTTGAGCTGCCGTTGGGCGAAGTGGCTTGCGTTTCCTGCGGCCAGTGCATCACCGTCTGCCCCACGGGCGCTCTGTCCGAGCGGGACGACACCCAGAAGGTCTACGACGCCATCCGGGATCCCGAAAAGCACGTTATCGTCCAGACGGCGCCTGCGGTGCGTGTCGGTCTTGCCGAGGAGTTCGGCTACGACATCGGCACCGTCGTCACCGGCAAGATGGTCACGGCCATCCGCCGTCTCGGTGTGGACAAGGTGTTCGACACCAACTTCTCCGCCGACCTGACCATCATGGAGGAGGCTACGGAGTTCCTCGGCAGATATCAGAAGAAAGAGAATCTGCCCATGATCACCTCTTGTTCTCCCGGCTGGATCAAGTACGCCGAGTACTACTATCCCGAGTTCATTCCGAACCTGTCCACCTGCAAATCTCCCCAGGGGATGTTCGGCTCTGCGGCCAAAACCTACTACGCCGAAAAGATGGGCATTGACCCCAAGGATATCTATGTCGTGAGCGTTATGCCCTGTACCGCCAAGAAGTTCGAGGCAGAGCGCCTTGACCATACGGCAGTGAAAGGACTTGCCGACATTGACGCAGTCATCACCACCCGTGAACTTGCCCGCATGATCCGCAAGAACGGCATCCTGTTCAATCAGCTGCCCGACGGCGAGTTTGACGCTCCCTTCGGTCTCGGCTCCGGTGCAGGCACCATTTTCGGCGCCACCGGCGGCGTGATGGAAGCGGCACTTCGTACCGCCGTGTACTCCATCACCGGCAGCAACCCCGAGAAGATCGACTTTGAAGAAGTCCGCGGCACCCAGGGTATCAAGGAAGCGGAGTATGACGTTGCCGGCAACAAGGTTCGTGTGGCGGTGGCGTCCGGTCTGGCCAATGCCAAGAAGGTGCTGGAAATGGTCAAGTCCGGCGAAAAGGAATATGACTTCATCGAGATCATGGCCTGCCCCGGCGGCTGTGTCAACGGCGGCGGTCAGCCCATTCAGCCCGCCAATGTGCGCAACGTGACCGACATCCGTGCCGCACGTGCGGCCGGTCTGTACGCAGACGACAAGAGCCTGCCTGTGCGCTTCTCCCACGACAACCCCGACATCAAGCGCATCTACGAGGAGTATTTCGGCGAGCCGAACAGCCACAAGGCACATGAGATTCTGCACACCGGCTATACCGTGCGCAGCAAATATTAAACCCGACCCCGACCGGCAGGCGAGCAGATCGTCTGCCGGCTTTCTTTTAAAAGGTTCGTCACGGATTTAAAAGTTTCGGTCAAGCCTTTTTAAAGGCTTGCGGATTCCAAAGGCGGCGCCTTTGGTCGCCGACCGCAGTCGGCGAAATCCGAATAACAGCAAAGCGCAGGAGGGGAGCCAAAACAGTCCGCGGACTGTTTTGACGTGGGGAATCCTCGCCGGGGTTCCCCGGTGCGAAGCACAAATCCCACAATTTTCCGTGAGGAGCGAAAAAACACTTGCAAACAATCTAAGAGTATGCTATACTGGAAAAAATTGAATAAGAAAATGAAAATACGGTTTGAAAAGTTGTACGCTGAGTAGATGTAAAAGGGAATCCGGTTCGAATCCGGAGCAACCGCCATTACTGTATTTGACAAGCAAGCGCATAATACCATTGGGGTTTTTTCCCTGAGAAGGTGCGCTTTTTGCGGCATATGTTGCCGCTGCATCATAAGTCAGGATACCTGCCGTATTTTCAAAAGGTTTAACATGATTGGGCGAGAAGAGTGCAACCGACTACAGGCGAAAATCGCTTTGGCGCATGCACTTTTTGTTTTGTATCGCGCCAAGGTGTATTTGTGTGATCCTGTTTTCCGTTGCGCTCTTTCCGTTTTGTCGGAAAGAGCCTTTTTTCGGAAAGGAGGATCATTTCATTTTTGTTCGTTGTCAAACACCGTGCTTCCTGGCGGCGGAAAGCGGAAACATGAATTCATGAGGAGGAGTAATGTTATGTTCAAAAAACTTTTTTCCTGCTTTTTGGCTGCTGCCCTACTGCTGACATTTTTTCCTGTACGGTCGGTCTGCGCAGCAGACATCATGCATATTGCATCTGTCGAAAATTGGGAAGCATTCGTTGCCGCAGGCGATGATGTCAACGCTGTTTTAGACGCGGATATTGATCTCGGCAGTTTGAATGATGCGATCCCCGCATTTGAGGACGGGTTTCACGGAACGCTGGACGGAAACGGTCATATGATCACGTACACCTACACTGCGGCGAAAGCAAATTTCTGTGCGTTGATTCGCACGCTTGCTGCAGACGGCACCATCAAAAACCTGACTGTAGATGGCAGTGTCACCGTATCGGGCAGCAGAACCGGCAGAAATTACCATGGAGGGATTGTATTCCAAAATGCTGGCACAATCGAAAACTGCGTGAGCAGCATTTCTTTCTGCTGTTCCGATACGATTTCCAGTACGAAGAACGTGAAATATGTCGGCGGAATCGCTGCAAAGAACAGCGGCGTTATCCGAAGCTGTGTATTTGACGGCAAGATTGAAAACGTTACCACCTATGCCGGCGGCATTGTTGCGGAAAACAATGGCGGAAGTTTGTACGACTGCACGAACAACGGAGCAGTTGGTGTTGTCAATGTTTCCGGCTATGCAGGCGGGATTGCTGCGGCGATCACGGCAAGCAGCGCACAGGATAAAATGGTCTTGGAAAACTGCAATAACAAGGGCAGCGTCACCGGTGGCAGCAGCGAGTACGGGTATGCCGGCGGTATTGTGGGGCAGATCAATATTGCGTCCAGCTATGTTACTTATGACGCAAAGCCGGAGATCACGCTTGTTGGCTGCTCGAATATGGGTATTTTAACTGCAGGCAATACAGAGGATATGGTGGCTAAAAATAACAATCCGGACAACTGCACACTGGTGATTGAAGCGGGTACGCCTGCACATGAGCACACCTATGATACCGGCGTGGTCACAAAGGAACCTACTTGCACGCAAACGGGTATAAAAACTTTTACCTGTACCACGTGCGATGATTCTGTGCAGGGACACAGCTATACAGAAACAATCGAAATGCTTCCTCACACGATGGGTGAATGGGAGACGGATGCGCAGGACAAGCTTGTGCGCAAGTGTACGCTCTGCGGCACGGTTTTAGACGTGGATGCAGAGGGGGCGGTCGCATTTCTTCAGAATGCCGTGCAGGCGCTTAATGATGCGTGGTTTCGTCTGGTTCCGGTTTACGGAACGGATACGAATGTAAATACTCTGCTTTCCGCCGAGTTGGAAAAGCTGGGGTTCCATGGCATCGGCGTCTGTGTTAAATCTGCAGAGAATCCAGAGGACGGTACGGCGGCGATTGCACAGAACGGTGATATCACCTATTTCTATGCTGATCCGAACGCTTTTCGTTCCATGTGGTTCAGCAGTATTCCCATCACGTTTACGCTTTCTAAAGCGGACAGAACGGTAGAATTCACTGCAAACGCAGTCCTGCATTGGGACGGCGAAAAAGCGGTCGAAGCAATGCGCACACAGGTGGCAGAGCTTGTTACGGCAGAGGCGTTGTGCGGTGAAAATACATCGCTGCAGGATGTGACAAAAAATCTTGTTCTGCCCAAAGCGGTCACCGATGCGAATGGAGAAAAGATTCTCTGGTCGTTAATCTCTTGGACGTGCTCCGATCCGGATGTGATTATCGTGGATAGCTCTGCACAGGGAACGGCGGACACGCTCTTTGATCCGTATACGGGTATCGTCAAAAGGGGCGTTGAGGATCAGAAGGTCACACTGACCGCTTCCTTCCATTTCCAAAGAACAGCATACGATGAGCCCGACATTATCTACACAAAGGAATTTGAAGTATGTGTTAAAGGAATCGGTGATGCAATTCGCGCGCAAATGCAGGCGCAGCTTGACGAAAGCTACACCGCAGATAAATTGACCTATATCGGAACCCATGAGAAAATCGACCCGGAAAATATAAACTATGATCTGCAGCTTCTGCTCCCACGTACCAGCGGCATTGAAAATCCCGAGGATTATTCGTTCGAGGTCACCTCAGATAACGACAAGACTGCACATGTGAACGCATCAAGGGTTTTTATCTTCAGACCGCTTCCGGGAGAGCCGGCGGCAAATGTAACGCTGACTGTAAAGATGACAAACAAAAAGTACAGCGGCATTTTTGTGACAAAGGATATCCACCTGACGGTTGCACCCATCCGTCAATCGGAGATCCGTGCCGAGATCGCACTGATGGAAAAAGTTAAGGCTTCTTTCTTTGACGGCATCAACAACGGCGAGAATGAATCCGCAGACAAGATCACAGAGAATCTGCATTCATTCTATGAGGCGTCGGACAATGGCAGCGGCGGTTTGAAATGGGCATATGCCTACACGGATGTGACAGATACCGGCATTGCCGCTGTGTCCATCGACACGGCGCACCCGTCAGAGCAATGGGACAGGTTCCATTCCTCCAATCCGTCTGTGGTCACGCACGAGAATCTGCTGGTTAACCGTGAAAAGGAAAACACCGATGTTATACTCACGGCGTGTTTATCCAGTACGCGGTTTGCACGCTATGCGGAGCTGTACCCGGACAATGAGGATTTTGCAAAGCTGTATCGCCAGCGTGTGGAAGTGCAGATCACCGTTTGCGGAACCGATCCTACACCGCAGAAGCTGACCTTCTGGCAGATCGTTCTGCGCTATCTGACTGCCGCATACAATCATGTGGTCTGCTTCGTGCGCAAGGTTGCAGATTTTCTAACGCACCTGTTTGGCATACACTAAGGCAACACCGCACATATTGTGGCACACGCCTTGCTTGAATCTTATTCCGTCAGCCGGCACAAAATCCCTTGACTTGCGTCAGCAAGCCGGCGTTCTTTTTGTACAACCTGACGAAAAATTTTACTTCGCAATCCGCACACCCCGATTTGTGCGGTATTGCCCTAAAAGGGGAGGGATGATGGATTGACCGATGCGGAAAAAAGAGTGTGGGCAGTCACGCAGCTGCGGAAAAAAGCGGTACAAATCGGGTATGCACCGCAAAAAGCGGATTTTGATCCCGTAACGCTTTCCCGCATTAAGGCTGTATTGGGACCGTGGCCGAGAGCGCTCGAAACCGCAGGGCTGAAAGAGAAAAAGATTGTGAACAAAAAGAAGCACCCCCGAAAAACACGACAGACCGGACAGAAAGGAGACGGACATGAAAGATAGTGTCACACAGGCGGAGTTTGCTGCCGTTGTTGCAGATGTTTTGGATGGAAGCATTGAAGTGGAATCCTACACCGTTAACGGCAGCAGCGTTTGGATCAAAATGGTCTCTCGCCTGTATGGGGAAAAAGCAGTGACTTATCTGGACTTTGACGACGGCGGCAAGATTACCGGGCGGTATGCGTATGCGCAAACGCATGCGGGATCTACCTTTCCGAGAAAAATCGGCGATAGGATCGCAGAATGCGTCAAACATGTCTGCTTCCATCGGTCGGATCTGTCCTAAAGAATTGCACAAAAACGAAAGGATGTTTTGTATGAAATGTAAAAAGTACTTATCTGTTTTTCTTTGCATGGTTTTGCTTGCGGCAGCTATGCTGCCTGCTGCCTTCGCCAAAGAAGCCGACACAGCTGTCGTAACCTTTCTGTTTGCAAACGGTGAAACGATCCGTCCCTTTTTCAATTTGACAGTGACGGACGGCACTGCCGAAGCTTACGGGTACACACCCGCCGAAAAAGATCATGCAGGCAAGACGGTGGAAACCGTGAGCGCGCTGGATGTGCTTGCGGCAGCGCATCGTGCCGTATACGGCGATGCATTTACTGCACAGTCCGCGGATGCGTATTTGTCCGTCTCTTATGGATTCGCATCCAAAGCATTTACGCAAAGCGGCAGCTTCGGCTTTTCGCTTAACGATGTCACGCCGCACGACGACGTATTGGTCACGTCTGATTGGGGAACCTATTACACAGGCTACGCACTGGACACCACCCGAGTAAAAACGGGCGACATCATCACCCTGTATATGTACACAGATGCACAAGGCTGGTCTGATCTCTACCCCACGTTTGCGGAAAAATCCCTGCAAGTCCAACCCGGGGAGACCTTCAGCGTCAGCGCTGACGGATACAACGTCATGATGTACGGCTCGAGCGAGCAAAGCGTGATTGACGCCAACACGATTCCCATGGCGGGTGCAAAGCTTTGTTGGACGCAGGATTTTCAAACCTATACGCCGGCAGGGACATTGGATGCGCAAGGCAGTGCAGCACTGTCCGTTTCCGCACCGGGTACACGGTATTTGGTTGTGTGCGGCACGGTGGACGGAACGCCCGTGATTGCGAACTATTGTACAGTTACCGTCAGCGAAGCACAGCCCGACCCGGTTGCCGAAGCCCGTTGGATTCCTGTGGGACTGCGTCCTGTCTTACAGCTGCAAAATCATATTTTGACGCTGGGGATTTCCGTCCGTCTGCATGATTTGAACAAAACCGTATCGGATTGCCGCCGCATCTATGCCATTCAATTTTGTTTCGACGGCACACAGCGCTTTATTCAGTTTATCTGTAATGCCTAATATTCCCCATATCCATTGCCGTAACGAGTCTGCCAAGCCTATCCGGTTTGGCAGATTTTCTTTGGTTCATCATAAAAAGTTTCGCTCAAGCCTTTTTAAAGGCTTGCGGATTCCAAAGGCGGCGCCTTTGGTCGCCCACCGCAGTCGGCGAAATACGAACAACAGAAAAGCGCAGGAGGGGAGTCAAAACAGTCCGGTGGACTGTTTTGACAGGGGGAACCCTCGCCGGGGGTTCCCCGGTGCGAAGAACAAATCCCACAATATTCCGTGTAGAGTGAAATAATTAACTATCCAATCCGCTTGCCTCAATC
>JAQXLO010000202.1 GCA_029012165.1 Oscillospiraceae bacterium
ATCCATCCCAAGTATGAGAAAACAACGATCCGTTGTGCTTGCGGCGAGGTGATCGAGACCTCCTCCACCAAGGAGAATCTTCGTGTTGATATTTGCTCCAAGTGCCATCCGTTCTTCACGGGCAAGCAGAAGCTCGTCGATACCGGCGGACGTGTTGACCGCTTCAAGAAGCGCTACAATCTCGACAAATAAGATCACGTTTAAAAGCCTGAACCAAATCGGTTCAGGCTTTTCGTGTACAGCAAAACCGCTCGTCACTGACGGGCGGTTTTGCAATAATCAAAGTTTCTTTTGAATCTTTTCGACCCGCTTAATGCCGCCCAGCGCCCAGCACAGCACCATGGAGCCGACGATGCCGAGGACGGCTTGTGCGATCTCGTAGGGCAGCTTCATCATGGCGTATTCAAAGGTGCTGTAAACATAAATTTTGCCCAGCGTGTAGCCGACGACCATGATGATGCCGCCGAGCGTTACGGCGATTGCAGAGGACAGCACACGGTGATTTTTCAGCACATGGCGGTAGAACAGGGAGATGACAACCGCCTGTAACCCATGGGTGACAAGGGAAACGAACATCGGTGCGGGATAGAAGAAAAAGTCGCCGAGGAAGGCGCCGACGCCGCCGATGAGAAATGCCGCCAACGGGTCAAACAGCAAAGCCGCCGTGGCGATGAGGACATCGTTCAGATACAGATGTCCCCCGGGCACGGGAATGCTGAAAGTGCAGAGCGCAACGTTCATGCCCATAAAAATTGCCGTAACGCAGAGCCAAAGCGTGGTTTTTTTGGATTTGGTCTTCATACAGAATTCTCCTTTACAAAATGCTGTGCCTATGATACAATGAATCTGATAACATGAAAATATCCAAAAACGAAATGGAATGTATGACCAGATGAATTGTATTATCGACAGACACGGCGCAAAGGCGGCGTATTTACAGCTGTATGAATTCTTAAAAAGGGACATTGTGAATGGCGTCTATGGGTTTGGCAGTAAGCTTCCTTCCAAAAGAACCCTTGCCGCCGAGACGGGGCTGAGCGTGATTCCGGTGGAACACGCTTTGGAACTGCTGTATGAAGAAGGGTATATTGAACCCAGACAGCGCAGCGGGTATTTTGTGATCTATCGGGAATCCGACTTTTTGACCACGCAGACTGTGCTTGCGCAAACGGCGCCGCCTGCGCAGAATTTCGGTGCGGTCAACAGCGTGTTTTCGTTTTCTGCCCTTTCCAAAACTATGCGCAAAGTTCTGCTGGATTACGGGGAACGGATCCTTGTCAAATCGCCGAACCAGGGCTGCCCGGAGCTGCGGGTGGCCATATCGGCATATCTTGCCCGTTCCAGCGGAATCAAGGTGCAGCCTGAGCAGATCGTGATCGGCTCAGGCGCAGAATATATATATAGTATGCTGGTACAGCTTTTGGGAAAGGAACGGATCTTTGCACTGGAAAAACCGTCCTATGAAAAAATTCGCCGTGTGTATGCGGCGAACGGCGTGACGTGTGATCTGTTAAAATTGGGAAACAACGGAATCGAATCGGCGGAGCTGGAGCGCACGGCGGCAACGGTTCTTCATGTGACGCCGTTCAACAGCTTTCCCAGCGGTGTGTCGGCAACGGCTGCCAAACGCAGAGAATATATCCGTTGGGCAACGGAACGGGACGGGTATATCATCGAGGATAACTATGACTCGGAGCTGACCGTTTCCAAAAAGAACGACGATACGATTTTTGCCGTGTCCGGGGAGGAGCGGGTGATCTATCTGAACACCTTTTCCAATACCATTGCGCCGTCCATTCGTGTGGGGTATATGCTCATCCCGGAGGGGATGATTCGGGAGTTTGAAGATAAGCTCGGCTTCTACTCTTGCACGGTGCCGGTGTTTGAGCAGTATGTGCTGACGGAGCTGCTGCAAAGCGGTGATTTCGAGCGGCATATCAACCGCATTCGCCGCCTAAAGCGAAAGCAGAATGTAAACACTGTCTAAATCGCATAAACCTGTTTTTTTCGGTGCGAATAAAAAGAGCACTGTGTAAACCCGATCTCTTTCAAAACCTGTATCGCTGTGTCAAAGGCTTTGCCAATATTGGACGGCACATGGGCGTCGGAACCGAGAATAATATTTCTGCCGCCCAGCGCATAGTATTCTTGCAGGATGTCCTTGTCCGGCAGCAGCTGATCGAACGCACTGCCGACACAGGAGGTGTTCACTTCCAGCGCAATATCCTTTTCGATGATCCGCAGCAGGATTTCCTGAATTGCCCGGCTATGCTCCGACAGATCGACCATATGCCCGAATTTACCGCTGATATAGCGCAGCGGGCAGGTGAGGTGACAGAGAACATCTATGTCCATGTCGGCTGTTTGCAAAACATCCCGAAAATATTGGGAGAGAAAATCCCGAACTTGGTGTTCCGTCCAGTCGGAAAAATTTATTGCAGAGTAGGGGACACAGGTGTCTTTCTGCCGCACCGTATGCACGGAACCGAGAACAATATCCCAGTCGGCGAGAGTGTATATTTTTTTCGTTTCCTCGGGAAACCAGATGCCTTCTCCGATCTCCACGCCGGAGAAAAGGCGAAGCTGTCCCGCAAATACCGGACGCAGACGGCGGATATCTTTGTCTGATTCCATGAGGGCGGAGAAAACGTCCTTTTTCTTGCACAGGTGCATATCACAGTGGTTGGTGACAGCGATTCCGAACAGTTTCTTCTCGACCGCACTTTTGCAAAGCGCTTCGGGCTCGCACTGCGAATCATGAGAGCGAAACGTATGGCTGTGGCAGTCCGATACGGCGTGTTTCATCCCCTGATCATCTCCTTTAATACAAGCAGAATTGTACGCTTTTTCTCGGAAAAATTCAACAAATTGCCGAAAAAAAGCACGATTTCCCGGTGCAAACTTGGAAAAACAGTTGAATTTCAAAAAAAGATATGATATAGTGTATCTGTTAAAGTGAAATTTAAAAATTTCATGAAGGAGGAATTATTTTGACTGATGCAAAAACCATGGCGTACGTAAACATGTTTGCTGTTTTAGGTGCGCTGGAAAATCTCTGTGCGCTGGATGCAGAGGCTCAGAGCATTCTGGACGGCGTCAAGCCGGTTTCCATTGGCTTCGATGTCAAGGACGGTCCGAGTGCCACCCTGAGCTTTGAGGACGGCAAGTGCATGATGACCGCAGGCTGTGACGACTGCGACATCCGCATCCCTCTGTCTTCCCCCGAAAAGTTTAACGGTGTGATCGACGGCACCGTTACGCCTGTTCCGACAAAGGGCTTTTCCAAGATCGGCTTCCTGCTGAAAACATTCACTGCGCTGACAGATCGTCTGACAGAGGTGCTGCGCCCTAGCGCACAGGCAATGCAGGATCCCGCATTTTTTGAGCTGAACACCAAGCTGACCTTTTATGTAGTGGCAGCTGCGATCGTTCAGCTGGGCAATCATGACCCCATCAGTACCTTCAGCGCAGGCTGCATGGATGACGGCGCTATTTTGATGTCCATCAAGGACGGCCCCAAGGCGACGATTTGCGTCAAAAACCACAAGCTTTCCCTCGTCAAGGAGGACTGCGGCAAGAGTCGTGCCGTTATGGAGTTTGGCTCCATCCAGCTTGCGAACGATCTGTTTAACGACAAGGTCAATTCTCTTTCCTGCATCGGCGACGGTGTGATTACCATGAAGGGCATGATCTCCATGCTCGACAATATGAACCGGATTCTCGACAGAGTTTCCCAGTATCTGGCATAAGGGAGGTAATGTGTATGTCTTTTCCTGAATATACCCACGACAAAAGCCGTGAACTGTTTGAGCGTGCAAAGAAAGTGATCCCGTCCGGCGTATACGGACATCTCGGCCCGGCGGAAGGATTGTTCATCCCCGTGCAGAAGTGGCCGCTGTTTTCCGACCGTGCACAGGGCACCTATTTCTGGGATGTGGACGGCAACCAATACATCGACTATATGTGTGCGTACGGTCCCAATGTTTTGGGCTACAACGATCCCGATGTGGATGCCGCCGCAATGGCGCAGATGAAAAAAGGCAACTGCACCTCTTCCCCCGGCAGCATCATGGTGGACTGCGCCGAGCTGCTCGTGGATACCGTTGCCTCTGCCGACTGGTGCTACTTTGCCAAGAACGGCAACGATACCACGCAGATGGCCGCCATGTGCGCCAGAGCCTACACCCACCGCAAAAAGATCATCTTCTTCCGCGGCTACTATCACGGCGTTTCACCCTGGCAGGCCAAGAAGGACTACAGCGGCGTCCTGCCCGAGGAAGTGTGCAACAATATCATCGTTCCCTGGGACGATATCCCCGCATTGCAAAAGGCCATCGAGGAGAACAAGGGCGAGATCGCCGCAATCATTGCACAGCCCTATGACCACGGCAACTTCCACGACAACGTTCTGATGACCCGCTCCTTCTGGGCAAAGGTCAGAAAGATCTGCGACGATGAGGAGATCCAGCTCATCATCGACGACGTCCGTGCCGGCTTCCGTATGGATCTTGCCGGTTCCGACCATTACTACGGCTTCAAGGCAGACATGATCTGCTTCTGCAAGGCGTTGGCCAACGGTTACAATATGTCCGCACTGATGGGTCGTGAGCACCTGAAGAATACCATCAGCGGCATGAACATCACCGGCAGCTACTGGCTGTCCTCCGTGCCGTTTGCCGCTTGTATTGCCAACATCGAAAAGATGAAGAAGCTTAATACACCTCAGCTTTTCGACACCATGGGCACCAAGCTGATCAATGGATTGAAGGTTGCGGGTAAGGAACACGGTTTTGAGCTGATCGCATCCGGTATGCCTGCCCTGTTCTATCTGCGCATCGCAAACGATGATTCCCTGTATCTGCATCAGGAATGGATCGCAGAATGTGTTGCCAGAGGTGTGTTCTTCGCATCCCACCACAACCACTTTATCAATGCCGCCCTCACGGATGAGGATATCAACAAGACAGTCGAGATCGCCGAAGATGCGTTCAAGGCAGTCAAGGCAAACCACCCGGAAATCGGCTGAAAAAGAAGGAGAGTATGAGCAATGGCATTATCGAAAAGTGAATGGCTTGCACTCGAGAAAAAAGCCCATGAGCTACGCAATCTCTGTCTGGATACCACCTACTGGGCAGGCAGTGGCCATATCGGCGGCGGCATGAGCGCTATGGATATTCTCACAGTGCTGTACCACAAGTATCTGCACATCCGCAAGGACGATCCTAACTGGGAGGACAGAGACCGTTTCATCCTCAGCAAGGGTCATGCAGGCATCGCCTATGCGCCTGTGCTTTGCGACTACGGTTTCAACAACAAAGAACAGCTCAAGACCTTCAACCACACCAACTCCAAGATGGGCATCCATCTCGACTCCAATAAAGTCATCGGCGTGGATGCTTCCACCGGATCTCTGGGACATGGGCTTCCCATTGCCGCCGGAACGGGTCTTGCGGCAAGGGTGCTGGGCAAGAGCTACAAAACATACTGTCTGATGGGTGACGGCGAACTGGGCGAAGGCTCCAACTGGGAAGCCGCCATGACC
>JAQXLO010000203.1 GCA_029012165.1 Oscillospiraceae bacterium
ACCCGGTAATCCTTTTGATCCGCACGGTCACGCCCGACCCGCTCCGCTTTCCAGCACTGCACCGCTGTCAGCGCCTTTTCCCCGGAAAACTCTCGGACAAAATCCTCAATACCGTTTTCGTAGCGGTACTCGAAGGTCTCGAACTTATTGGGTCCGACTTGGTTTTTGAGGATAAATGTCACCCCGGAATTGACGATGGACTGCCGTTTGAGCGTATCCTGATAGTATTCCAGCGGGATGTCGATATCCGTGAACACGTCCAGATCCGGACGCCAGCGGATGCGGGTGCCGGTGTCCCGCTTGCTGTACGGTTCCTTGACCATTTCCCCGTCGATCTCGCCACGCTTGAAATGCAGAAGATAGCAAAAACCGCCGCTGTGGATTTCCGCTTCCATGTATTCCGAGGCGTACTGGGTGGCGCACAGACCCAAACCGTTGAGTCCCAAGGAATACTCGTAGCTGCCCCCCTCGTTGGTATTGTATTTGCCACCCGCATACAGCTCGCAGAAAACCAGCTCCCAGTTGTATCGCTTTTCGTTGTTGTTGTAGTCCACGGGAATGCCACGGCCGAAGTCCTGCACCTCCACGGACTTGTCCGCAAAGCGTGTCACAATGACCTTGCTGCCGTGTCCCTCCCGGGCTTCGTCGATGGAGTTGGAGATGATCTCAAATACGGAATGCTCGCAGCCCTCAATACCGTCTGAACCGAAAATGACCGCAGGGCGTTTGCGAACCCGGTCGGCACCCTTGAGGGACACGATGCTTTCGTTGCCATACTCTTTTTTCTTCGCCATTGTTTTCCTTTCCGAATACGCACAAAATCTGCATCCGTATCGTACAGGTGCAGATTATGTACAGAAATTATCCTGTTTTAATGATAGGGCGGAATGTCCTGACCGTTTACGGAGTTTCCGTCGTTTTTATGATTGAGCTTTTGAAAAAGTCCTTCGCTCTTGGGGTTTCCGAAAATCAGCAGAACACCAACAAGGATCAAAACCACCGCACCGTTGGCCGCCGCAAACTGGCGGAAGTGCCAGTCACCCCAGTGGGACTGGCAGATCAGTGCGTTGATCCCCAGAGCAAGCAAGGCGGTTTTCCAAATGTTGATGCCGTTGGCGATCATACTGCCGACGGTCGGAATGATGATGAACAGCGTCCAGTAGGGCAGGATATCCTTGAATTTGATGATGTCAAAGGCACAGCAAAGGAACAGCACACCCAAGATCAAGGCGGTAATGCCGAACATGATTTTGGTAAAATCTTCTCTGCGAAATTTCATTGTGCTTTCTCCCCCTCCTGCGGCGTTTCCCGCATCAGCGCCTCAAACTCGGCGCCGTCCATTTTTTCTTTTTCCATCAGCACCTTGGCTACTGCGTGCAGTTTGTCCATGTGGGTACGCAGGATATCCTCCGTGCGGTTGTAGGAAGCGGTGACGATATTGCTCACTTCCTGGTCGATCTGGGAGGCAATGCTCTCAGAGTACGCCTTGGTATGGTTCAGGTCTCTGCCGAGGAACACCTCGTTGTTGCCCGAGGAATAGGAAACGGGACCCAGCTTTTCGCTCATGCCGTACTTGGTGACCATGGCTCGGGCGATCTCGGAAGCCCGCTCGATGTCGTTGGACGCACCGGTGGAAATATCCCCCAGCACCAGCGCTTCCGCAACACGACCGCCCATCAGGACGACGATGTTGTCGAGCATATCGTTTTTGGAGGTATAGCTCTTATCCTCCTTCGGCAGGGACATGGTAAAGCCGCCTGCCATGCCACGGGGGATGATGGAGATCTGGTGTACAGGATCCTGTCCCTCCAGATAGTAGGTGGACAGGGCGTGACCCGCCTCGTGATATGCAGTAAGCTTCTTTTCCTTGTCGGAAATCTTGTGGGAACGCTTTTCCGTGCCCACCACCACCTTGATGGTGGCTTCCTCGATCTCCTGCATGGTGATCGCCTTTTTGTCCTTGCGGGCGGCAAGCAGCGCCGCCTCATTGAGCAGGTTCTCCAAATCTGCGCCGGTAAAGCCTGCGGTGGACTGGGCAATCACGGAAAGCTCCACATCCGGACCGAGGGGCTTGCCCTTGGCGTGCACCTTGAGGATCGCTTCACGTCCCTTGATGTCGGGATAGCCCACGGTGACCTGTCGGTCAAAACGACCGGGACGAAGCAGTGCCGGGTCGAGAATATCGGGTCGGTTGGTGGCGGCGATAATAATCACGCCTTCGTTGGCGCCGAAGCCGTCCATCTCCACGAGCAGCTGGTTAAGGGTTTGCTCTCGTTCATCGTGACCGCCGCCCATGCCGGCACCTCTGTGGCGTCCGACGGCGTCAATTTCATCAATGAAAATGATAGCGGGCGAACTCTTTTTGGCTTTTTCAAACAGGTCACGCACACGGGACGCACCCACGCCCACATACATCTCCACAAAGTCGGAACCGGAGATGGAGAAGAACGGCACGTTCGCTTCCCCTGCGACGGCACGTGCCAGCAAGGTTTTGCCTGTGCCGGGAGGGCCTACCAGCAGTACGCCCTTCGGGATGCGGGCGCCGAGGGCGTTGAACTTGGCGGGGTTCTTGAGAAATTCGACGATTTCGCTCAACTCTTCCTTTTCCTCGTCTGCACCGGCGACCTGTTCAAAGGTGGTTCTGCGCTTTTCGTCCTTGATCTCCTTGACCTTCGCCTTGCCGAAGCTCAAGGTTCGGTTGTTCTCCCCTGCCATGGTCATATTCATGCGGCGGAACATGACCAGCAGGAACACGAACATGATGATGACCAGCAGTGCTGTGGGCAGGATATTCATCAGGAAAGAACCGGTGGAGCCGGTCTTATACTTATCCTCGATCACATTGTCGGGATTTTCCCGGTTGTGTTCACGCACCGTCTGCTCCACATCGTTGAGGAACATATTGACGTTCGGTACGACGAACTCTTCCTTGACCTCTTTGCCCTTTTCATCCGTGCGTGTATAGCGAAGCAGACCACTGCTCAAATTAAGCGTATACTCCTTGACGGTGCCTTGGTCGAAATACTGCACGACCTCGTAGTACTCCGTCTTTTCCCGCTCCGCTCTGCCGGAATAGTAGGAAAGTCCCACCAAAATCAACGCCGGAATCAGAATATACGGCAGGAATGCCGCAAGTTTACGGAAGTTGAACTTCTTCTGGTTATCGTTCAAGTCAAACATCTCTCCTTTGGATGCGCCCAAGGGACGCAATCTCATATAGTATTCTCCCGACGGGAGTCGTTATCCTTTGTAAACCTCGGGCTTGAGAACGGCTATGTAGGGCAGGTTGCGGTATTTTTCCGCATAGTCCAAACCGTAGCCGACGATGAATTCGTTCGGCACAAGCATCCCGACATAGTCCGCCTTTACCGGCGCTTTTCTGCCCTCGGGCTTGTCGAACAGGGTGCAGATGCGCATGGAATTGGGATGTCTGTCCGCAAGCAGCCCCATGATATAGTTCAGCGTGCATCCGCTGTCAAGGATGTCCTCCACGATCAGCACATCGTACCCCTCGAGATGGATATCCAGATCCTTGAGGATGCGCACCACCCCGGAGGACTTCGCCTCCTGTCCGTAGCTGGACACCGCCATGAAATCAATGGCACAGGGAACGGTGATCTCCCGCATGAGATCGGACATAAACACCACGGCGCCCTTTAAAACAGAGACAAGCAGTAAATTTTTTTCGGCATAATCTGCGCTGATCTGTACGCCGAGACGCTTCACCGTTTCGTGGATTTCCGCCTCGGAATACAGCACACGCTCTAAATCCTTCTTCATTCTTTCTCCTTTCGGATCACTTCGATCCGCATGACCTTTTTGGACTGCGGTGTGAGCGCAAACTGTGCGTCACAACCGACACCCTCCATCCATAGTATCTGTTTTCCGTCCGTCAAAATGGGAATATCGTTTCGGAAGCAGGACGGAACTTGCTGTTCTTCCAGCAGTTTTTTGACGCTTTTTCGGCACCCGCTGTGCACCCGGGTCAAGGCATCGCCCGGCTGACGGCTGCGGAAATATACATCGGGGGATATTGTATCACAACAAAGAAACTTCGCCAAGTCTTCTTTGTGAACGGTTTGTAACTTTTCCGTAGACAGAATTTCAATTTTTGCTTTGCCAAAGGGAAACTCGGCAAACCCGTCCAGAATCTGTGCTGTCCAAGCCGGACGAAGCGGACGGAGCATATAGAACAGTCCGCCGTAGACACACGCCGTCGCTCCGGCTTGCGTCTGCACGGCGCCGCCTTTGTCCAAAAGCGCCTCGCAAAGGCGAATGTGGGACAGCTGGGGCTTCGATTGCATCCGTGTGCCGAGAATTGCCGCAAGGGCACGGCAACGCAATGCAGGATGGGCATTTTTCAAAAGAACGGCGTCATACCCAAAGGGACGCTGTGCGCTGTCCAAAAGCGCCTTTGCCGCAGTGTCCAGATAGTCCGCATCCTGCCGCAAAAGTTCGGTACAGCGTCCGATGGCCTGCTGGGTGCCGGGATACGTCTCACTCAATGCAGGAAGAACGTGGCGGCGAATGCGGTTGCGGCTGTAGGCGTCGGAAAGATTCGTGCTGTCCGTCACAAAGGGGATCTGCTGCGCACGGCAAAACTCCTCCACCTGCGCACGGGTGCACTCGATGAGCGGACGGATAATTCTGCCACGCACGGGGGCGATGCCGCACAGTCCCCGCAGTCCGCTTCCCCTGGCCAAGTGCTGCAGAACGGTTTCGCTGCTGTCGCTCAGGGTATGCGCCGTGGCGATCTCCCCTTTGGCGACGCTTTCAAAGAACGCATAGCGAATACGGCGGCCGCACTCCTCCAGACCCTCGCCCGTCTTTTTTGCCTCTGCCGCAACATCGGCGTGCAGAACGTGCAGGGGCACGGAAAGCTTTTCACACACCGTGCGGACAAAGGCTTCGTCCCTGTCCGCCTCTGCGCCACGCAAGCCGTGGTTGACGTGCGCCGCCTCCAGCGTAAAGCCATACTCTTTCTGCATGGAATGCAGCAGATACAGAAGGCTCATGGAATCCGCTCCGCCGGACAGCGCTGTCAGAACGTATTTTTGTCGAAGCATACCGTACCGCTGTACGGTGTGCATTACCTTACATTTCATTGCGTATACGGTCGATGCCCACGAACAGCGTATGCTCGGCATCCCATGCCAGCTTGACAGTGCTGGTCTGTCCGTGGCGGTTCTTGGCAACGATGACCTCCACCTCGTTGGCCGTCGGCGCCGCTTCGGCGGGTTCGGCGTCCTGCTTTTTATCGTCCTCTTTTTCGCCGGCATAATAATCGGGACGGTAGAGCATCATCACGATATCGGCGTCCTGCTCGATGGATCCGGATTCACGCAGATCCGCCAGCTGCGGACGGTGCGACTTACCCCGACCCTCCGTACCTCTCGAAAGCTGGGCACAGCAGACCACCGGGATAGCCAGGTCTTTTGCCATCAGTTTGAGCGTGCGGGTGATCTCCGTTACCTCCTGCACACGGTTTTCAATGCGGGTGGGTGACTTGATCAGACCCAGATAGTCAATGATCACACAGTCCACATCCTTCATGCGGCGCACCTTCGCCTTCATCTCAGGCACAGTGATGTTGGACGTGTCGTCAAAATACAGTTCACAGTCGTTCAGAACGCTGGTTGCAACACCCAGCCGGTTCCAGTCGTCGGCGTCCAGCTCCCCGGTACGCATCTTTTCGCTTTTGATCCGTGCTTCGGAGCAGAGCACCCTCTGCGCCAGCTGTTCCTTCGTCATTTCCAAAGAGAAGAAAACGACCTTTCTTTTTCCCAAAAGGGAAACATTGCGGGCAAGATTCAGTGCAAAGCTGGTTTTGCCCATGGCAGGACGTGCGCCAATGAGCACAAGGTCGGAGCGGTGCAGTCCCGTCAGCACGGCATCCAGCGCAGAAAACCCCGTGGGATATCCTTTGTACTGGTCACGCTCATCGGAATTGAGCTTGTTCAGCTTGTCGTATACTTCATTGATGATGATGTCGCTCAGCCGGGAGGGTCCCGAGGACGCTTTGCCACGGCGAATGTCGTAGATTTTTTGCTCCGCCGAATCCAAAAGCAGATCTGCGTCCGCATCCGAGGCGGATGTTTCTTCAATGATCTCCCGGGACGTGTTGATCAGGGTACGCAGATAGTATTTCTCCCGCACAATGCGGGCATACTGCTCCACGTTGCGGATGCTCGGCACGCTTTCTGCCAGCTGGTGCAGATAATTCCTGCCCGCCGTTTCGTCGAAAATGTCCCGTGTTTTCAGCTGTTCAAGCACCATCAGCGGGTCGATCTTGCCGCCGGCGGACTCGATCGCCATCATGATTTCAAAGATGGCTTTGTGCTGGGGCATATAGAAATAGTCCGGCCGCACGTGCAGCTGCACCGTCGTCAAGCACGACGGTTCCATCAGAATACTGCCCAGCACTGCCTGCTCCGCATCGGCGCTGTAGGGCATTGCGACAGAGTCCAGACTGAGAAAAGTTTTTTTCTGTTCCAATTTGAACTTCCCCTAAAACGGTTTATTCGCAGACCTGCACATAAATCTTTGCGCTGATCCCCTGGAAAAGCTTGATCTCCGCTTCGTAGGTACCGAAGGCCTTGATGTCGTCCATGGTGATCTTGCGCTTGTCGGTCTCGATGCCGAACTGATTTTTGACCATTTCCGCCACTTCCTTGGAGGTGACCGACCCGAACAGCTTGCCGTTCTGTCCGGCTTTTGCGGAAATTTTCACGGTCTTGCCGCTGATTTTGGACGCCGCATCTTTGGCGTTCTGCGTATCGACCGCCAGCTTGTGCTCAGCGGCCTGCTCCCGGTTTTTCAGCTCCGTCAGCGCCTGTGCGCTCGCTTCTGCGGCAAGTCCCCGGGGGAACAGGAAGTTGCGGGCGTAGCCGTCCGCCGCATTGACCATTTCCCCTTTCTTGCCCAGTCCTTTGACATCCTTGGTTAAAATCACTTTCATCGTATTTGCACTCCTTTAATTTACGGAATCATAATAACTGTCTATGGCTTTGCGCAGTTCCTCCTCGGCCTGCTCCATGCTCAAATCCCGAAGCTGCACTGCGGCCATGGTCTGGTGACCGCCGCCGCCAAGCTTCTCCATGATAAGCTGCACATTGATTTTGCCCAGGGAACGTGCGGATATATTAACGCAGTCCGCCGTGCGGAACAGCACAAAGGATGCGTCCACCTCGCTGATGTTCAGCAGTTCGTCCGCCGCCTGCGAGGCGATAATGCGCATATCCGGCGACTCGAAGGATGCCTTGGCAATGGAACAGCCCCTGTAACTGCCGGAACCGGAAATAATGGTATTGCGCTTTTTATAGCTGTCCAGACTGCTGGAGAACATCTTTTTGACACGGACGGTATCGGCGCCTCGGGCTTTCAGATATGCCGCCGCTTCAAAGGTGCGCACACCGGCACGCAGAACAAAGTTTCGGGTGTCCAGCATAATCCCCGACAACAGCGCATCCGCTTCCACCTTGCCGATCACCGGATCGGGAGATATATACTGCAAAAGCTCTGCGACCATTTCGGAGGCGGAAGAAGCGGCGGGGTCATGGAAGAACAGCACCGCATGGTCGATAAACTGAACGGATTTTCTGTGATGGTCGATGACCACGATGTTTTTCACCTTGGTCAGAAGCTGCGGCACCTCGGTAAAGTCGGAGATGTGGGTATCCACCACGATCAGCAGCGTTTCCTTGGATGCCTTGGCCAGCGCATCCTCCGGCAGCATCAGACAGCCGCCCATATTCTCCCCACGAAGCCTCTGCAAAAGCGGCTGTGCCAAAGACTTCTGCGGGTCGGTTACGATATAGGCAGGCACACCCATGGACAGCGCCGCAGAGCACATGGCCGTTGCCGCACCCATGGCGTCCAGATCGGGGAAGCGATGTCCCATGATCATCACATTTTTGCTGGTGCGGATCAGCTCCAAAACAGACGACGCTACGATACGGGTACGCACCTTGTTGGTTTTCTCGATACCCTTGGCGATGCCGCCGAAAAACTCATAGTCGCCGTTCATACTGCGCAGGGCAACCTGATCGCCGCCTCTGCTCTGCGCCATATCCAGCGCCTGACGGGCGCTGTTTTCACACTCGGCAAAGGTATTGCCGCACCCGGCGCCGATGGAGAGCGTTACACCCACATGGCGGTCGTGGAAGGCAAAGCTGCGCACCTCATCGAGGATACGGAACTTTGCCGCCTTCATGGAGTCGATGTTGCGGCTTTCGGCGATAATGACATACATTTCCATACTCATCTTGTCGTACACCGCATTAAACCCCGACGCCCATGTGCCCACAATGCGGTCAAGACGCATACGGATCTCGGCAAAATCGTTGCTGCTGTAGTTTTTTTGAATCTCATAAATGCCATCGAAGCTCAGCAGCAATACATAGGGGCGGGAGAGAGAGTACTCGATCGCCGTCTTTTTCAGCTCCGTATTCTCTGCAAAATAGAAAATGCGCATCCGTTTTTCTTTATGTACCGTCTCGTCATAATATACGGTGAAGTATCGCCCGCCCCGGCTGATCTCCATGCCGTCCTGGGAAAAATGCTCGCAGAGAATTCCGGGAATCAGACGTTCAAGGCTGCCCTTTTCGTAGGAGGCGCCGTTCAAGAACACCTCGTTGAACCGTTTGTTGAACAGCACGATATTCCCCTCCTCGTCCGTTACGACGGCGGGGAGCGGGAATGCGGCTATGGATTTTTTCTTGGTCACATCCATGCGGGACACGGCGTGCAGGATCACGTGGCTCATGTCTCTGCGGCAAACGGTCAGCCAGATCAGATAGGCAATGAACGCCGCCGCAAGCACACCGCACTCCACCAAAGCCGCAATGCGGTTGGTGCGAAATGTGTTTGCGGCAAAAATGCCGCTGATGAGCAAAAACGTGAACGGCAACGCAAAAAACAAACGGAAGCGGTTATAGCTCATTTATACCTCCAAAATGATCGGCAGTACAATGGGGCTGCGCTTGGTACGCTCATACATACGGCGGGACACCGCATCTCGGATCTTGCCCTTGAGAGCATTGGCATCCTTGCCTCTCTTGCTGCAGAAGTCCTCCAGAACCGTCAGCGCCGCCGACGACGCATCCTCCAGCAGTCCCTCTGCTTCCTTTTCGTATACAAAGCCACGGGTAATGACCTCTGGTCCGGAAACGACATAGCCCGTCACACAGTCGATGGCGGCGGTAACGATCACAATGCCGTCCTGAGACAGGTGCTTGCGGTCACGCATGACGGCATTGCCCACATCGCCCACGCCGTAGCCATCCACAAATACACGTCCCGCCGGCACATTCTGCACAAACTTTGCATCGTCCTCGGTGAACTCGATGGTGTTGCCGTTATCCGCCACCAGAATATGGCTTTCGGGAATACCCACCTGCACCGCAAGACCTGCGTGCTTGCGCAAATGCTTCTGCTCGCCGTGGACCGGAATGAAATACTTGGGCTTGACGATGCCCATGATCATCTTCAGCTCTTCCTGACAGGCATGACCGGAGACGTGCACCTCATACATTTTTTCATAGATGACCTCTGCGCCCAGACGCATCAGGCTGTTCACCACGTTACCCACCATCTTCTCGTTGCCCGGAATGGGTGTGGCGGAGATGATAACATAGTCGTTGGGACAGATCTCGATCTTGCGGTGCTCCGAGGAGGCCATTCTCGCCAGTGCGGACAGCGGCTCGCCCTGACTGCCGGTGGTGATGATAACCAGCTTTTCCGCCGGATATTTGCGCACGTTGTCGATGTGGATCAAAAGTCCGTCGGGAATCTTCAGAACACCCAGCTCCTCGCCGATGGCGACGACGTTTTCAAGACTTCTGCCCGAGAGCACGACCTTGCGGCCAAGTTTATGCGCCGCATTCATGATCTGCTGAACACGGTGGATATTGGAAGCGAAGGTTGCCACGATCAGCCGGCGGTTGCCCGCACGGTGGAACAGCGTCTCAAAGGATTCGCCCACCTTGCGCTCGGACTCGGTAAAGCCCGGACGCTCTGCATTGGTCGAGTCGGACAGCAGCGCCAGTACACCCTCGGTGCCGATTTGGGATAGACGGGCAAGGTCGATCATTGCGCCGTCGATGGGCGTGCTGTCGATCTTGAAGTCGCCTGTTTGGACGATGGTGCCCGCCTCGCAGCGGATCGCCAGCGCCAGCGCACCGGGGATGGAGTGGTTGACGTGGATGCATTCCACCTCAAACTTGCCCATAATAATGCGGTCTGCGGGCTGGATCACACGCAGATCCACCACGTTTAAAAGTCCGTGCTCCCGAAGCTTTGCCCGGATCAGCCCGATGGTGAGAATAGTTCCGTAGACAGGAGCATGGATAACCTTCAGCAGATACGGCAGACCGCCGATGTGATCCTCGTGCCCGTGGGTAATCACGATGCCTCGAATCTTGTCCTTGTTCTGCTCCACATAGCTGAAATCGGGAATCACCAAATCCACACCCAGCATATCGGCATCCGGAAAAGACAGACCGCAGTCCACCAAAAACATATCGCCGTCATACTCGTAGAGCGTCATGTTTTTGCCGACTTCGTTCAGTCCGCCAAGAAAAGAGATGCGGATGGGTTCGGTTTTCTTTTTTTGCGATGCAGAGCGCTTTTGCTGCTTTTTGCGCGGCTGCGAATTGGTTTTTTTTGCCGCTGTATTTTTGCGTCCGTTCCGGCTCTGCGGCGCACCCTTGGGCGGCTTTGCGGCGGATCGGGAATTGTGCTTTTCCCCGGACTGCTTTTTGGGACGCAGGTTTGCGTCAATGATCTCGGGTTTCTTTGCTGACATTTTAGTCTCCTTTGCTTTTAGATAACATAACCTAATTGTGTATTTTACTACAATTTGCCTGCCATGTCAAGTTTATTACAATATATATGAAAAAATCTTCTCCTTTTATGTACACCGCCGGGCAGGCGGTTATTTCTGTTTTTTTTCGATCTCCGCAAGAATGCGTTCAAATCCGCTGCACATCTCTGCAGCCGCTTCCATGCTGTTCGCTTCCGCTGTGACCCGCAGAGCGTGTCCGCTTCGCATGGGCGTGATGAGCAGTCTGCCGCCGTTCTTTTCCAGCGAAACGCCCTCCCGCACAGCCGACGTATCGTCCTGCTTGCCGAAAAGTGTATGCAGCTTCGCCGGAGAAAACGAGACCGAGAACGTTTTGCGCTCCACAAAAAACTCCGGCAGTTCCGCACACAGGTTCTCCACGGAAAGTCCTCGCTCGTGCATAATGGACAGCACCCGTACCGTCATATACAACCCGTCCCGCAGAAAGATCTGCTTGGCAGACAGATGCCTTGCCGCCGCATCCGCCGTATCGGCCGGGTCGGACAAATAGCGGTGTACCGTCCGTCCGTGCTGCTGCGCCAGCGCATCCAGCGCCATGGGTGCATCGTACGGCAGCGCCACATCCATACCGCTGCGAAAGGCGCACAAACAGCAAACCGCCAACAGCTTTTCATGACTGTAGGTGCCCGAAACAGTCACGGCCTCGGTGCGGGTACCGTCCGGCGAGATTCGGAAAAGCAGGTCATTTTTTTGCAGGCATCCGAGCTTGAGCAGTGTGTCCTCCATGAGCATGGAGATCTGTCCATTGGCACACTGCACCGCCGCTTCCATGCCACGCAGTCCGAAGGGCGCCTGCCGCATCAGCTCCCGACCGTACATCAAGCGAATACTGCGCATATCCGCAATATCCCTGCAGTGTTCGACGGAACAGCGGTTATACTCTCCCTTGCGCATCCGATCTTCCATTTCCCGTTCCAAAAAGCGAGGCACAGACAAGCCGTTTTCACCGCAGATACGAATCTGCGGATGTTCGCCGCCGACGCAGAACACCCCCACGGACAAGCCGCAGAACGCCGTGCAGTAGGATAGCTGGGCTTCAAAGCATTCCCCGAAGCTCCACACATGACTGCCCGCAGACAGCATCCCCGCCTGCAAAGCGGACAGCATCATCCCGGCATAGTTGCTCCCGTCAAAGCCAACGCCCGCTTTTTTGCACTGCGGTATACTGCCGATGGCGGCGCCGAGGGCAACGCAGGTCTGTGCGGTCAGCTCCACGGAATCACTGATTCCTCCGTCACCGAAATAATTTTTGGAAATATTTTGGTACCGAACATTTTCCCGAACCGTACTGTTTGCGTCGATCTGCTTTTCCGGCCAGATCCGCACGTGCGGACAGATGGACGCACAGGCGCCGACGATACTGTCTGCGCCGAGCACGGTCTGTTCATACATACACGCCTTTTCCTGCAAAACCGCCCCACTGCACAAAACCGATTCCTGCACACAGGCGCCTGCATACACCACCGAGCGAGGCAGCATCACCGACTTTCGCACCCTTGCGCCTGCGCCGACAATGCACTGCGCATCGACAACGGCGCCGGGACCGATCTCCGCCCCGTCGGCAATATCCACCTGCGAGCCGATATACACCGGCGGCACCAGCGAATAGCTGCCCGCCGGAAGTGTATCCTGCACAAAGATGCCGTCTGCCGCCTTTTTGAGGGGAAAACGAATCTTCCCCTGCAGCAGATCCTGCTGGCACTGCAAATAGGCATAGACATCTCCGATGTCGCACCAGTACCCTTCCGCATGGTAACAGTGGAGGCTCCCCTTTTGCCGCAGCAATTTCGGAAAAAGCTCTCTGGCAAAATCATACGGCGTATTTTCCGGGATCTGCTGCAGACATTCCGGCTCGATAATGTAAATTCCCGTGTTCGCCAGATCCGTTGTCGCCTGTCCCCATGCAGGTTTTTCGATGAAGCGAAGCACATTGCCCGCATCGTCCTTTTCGATCAATCCATATTCCCGGGGATCCTCCACACAGCAGCCCACGATGGTGATCTTGCTGTGGGCGGCTTTGTGATACAGCATCACCTTTTCCAGCTCGAAGTCGCACACAGCGTCTCCGCTGACGACAAAGAACGGTTCCTGCCAATCCTTTGCGGCGGCTCGGACACTGCCCGCCGTTCCCAGCGGCGTATCCTCCCGGGAGAATGTCACCTGCAGGGACTTGTATTTTCCGTCGGCATAGCGCTCCTCGATTTTGTGTCCCAGATACCCCAGCGTCACGCACGCCTCCTGCACGCCGTTTCGGATCAGCAGGTCAAATATATATTCCAGCACAGGCTTTCCGCACAGCGGCACCAGCGGCTTCGGCGTATCGCACGTCAGCGGACGCAGTCTTGTGCCCTTGCCGCCGGCCATAACTACAGCTTTCATTTGCTTCGCTCCCATCCTTTTTATTCACGGATAGTATGCACGCCGCTATAAAAAATAACCAAAAATCTTGTCCTTTTTCAAAAAATGTGGTATGCTTGCTTTGCCTGTTTCGCAGACGGGTATGCATTTGTCCGATAAAGGAGAGTACAGCTTTGAAGCACGTGGATATTTTTACCGACGGCGCCTGTTCCGGCAATCCCGGCGCCGGTGGCTACGGCAGCATCCTGCGCTACGGCGCACATGAACGGGAGATCAGCGGCGGCAGTGCCCACACCACCAACAACCGCATGGAACTGACGGCGGTCATCGAAGCGCTAAAGCTGCTCAAGGAGCCGTGCGAGGTTACGATCTATACCGACTCCCAGTACGTCGCCAACGGCATCACCAAGGGATGGGCGGAAAGCTGGAAAAGGAACGGCTGGCGCAAAGCCGACAAGAAGCCTGCCCTGAACCCGGAGCTTTGGGACGAATTACTGACGCTTTTGAAAAAGCACAGCTATACCATCGTCTGGCTAAAGGGACACGCAGGACACCCGGAAAACGAACGCTGTGACCGTTTGGCTGTGGCGCAGTCGCTGAAATACAAGGGAGAGTAACCGATGCACATTGCCTTTCTGATCCTCCGGCTTAGCAGTGGCGGTGCCGAGCGAAGCACCACGGCTCTCGCAAACCAAATGGCAAAACTGGGGCATGAGGTCACGATTTTTGCGCTCACAGGGGATACTTCCTTCTACCCCACCGAAAACGTGGACATCCGTTTCCTGCAAATGCCGCAGCTGCCTGCCGCCAAGGGCTTTCCCCGTCTGTGTGCCGTTTGCAGACGTGCCGTTTCCCTGCGGCGAATCGTGCGGGAAACGCATCCCGATATCCTCGTAGGCATGAGCCACATCATGTCCGCCTATGCCGCCTTTTGTACCATGGGCACACATACCGCTTCCATCGGTACGGAGCGTGCCAATCCCTTTGTGCTGTATGCGGGCAGAGGGATGAATCTGCTGCGAAAAACCGCTTCCCGCTTCTGCGACGGCTTCGTTTGTCAAACCGAAAAGGCGCTGTCCTTCTTTCCCGAAGGCACTCGTAAAAAAGCGGCAGTCATTCCCAACGCCATATTTAATCCTCTGGTTTTTCGGACAGCCGTCCCTGCTAAACGGGAGAAGGTCGTTACCGCACTCGGCAGGCTGGATGAAAATAAGGGATTCGATGTGCTGCTGCGTGCTTTCGCAATGGTGCGCCGATCCTTCCCGGAATACACCCTCACCGTCTTTGGCGAAGGGAAAAGCCGAAGCGATCTGGAAAATTTGGCGTGTTCCCTGCATCTGTCTGACTGCGTTTCCTTTCCCGGCGTGGAGGAAAAGGCTGTCTTGCAAATTGCCCGTTCCGCCGTGTTCGTTCTGTCCTCCCGCTCCGAGGGGATGCCCAACGCATTGATCGAGGCGATGGCCGCCGGTGTTCCCTGCGTTTCCACCGAATGTGATATGGGACCGAAGGAATTGATCAAAGACGGTCAAAACGGACTGCTTGTCCCGGTGGATGACGCCGAAGCAATGGCACAGGCAATCTGCAGAATACTTCGGGACAGAAGTTTTTCAGATTCCTTATCTGTCAACGCTTTGCAGATACGAAACACGCACAGTATCGAAAAGATCACGCAATTATGGCTTGAATATTTCGGTACCTTAATATGAACGATGCACAGCCGGATCGCAGTGTCCGGCTGTTTTTTGACAGAAATTGACGCACAAGCTCTTGCATTTTTTGTCAAAATATTGTATTATATATCCATAAATGCAAAGGAGGCTGATGATGTGAAACCGAAAAAACTGAAAAAACTTGTTTCTCTCTTGCTGAGCATGACACTTCTGCTCGGCATTGCGGCGCTCAGCGGCGCTTCCTCCTATCTCCTGCAAAGCGTCGGCGCCGCAGACCTGACCACGGACAGCGGCTATGTCTACACTATTGATGCCATCAAAACCACCGCACAGATCACCGGCTATACCGGCACCGCGCACACCTGCACCATCCCGTCGGATATCAGCGGCTACAAGGTCACGTCCCTGAAAGCGGAAGCATTCAAAAACAAAAACACCATACTTTCGGTGACGATTCCCGACACGGTGACGACCATCGGCAGCGAGTGCTTCTCCGGCTGTACACTTCTCGGAACGCTCAACATGGGCAGCGGCATTTCTTCCATCGGCAGCAAGGCTTTTGAAAACTGTAAAATTTTATCGACTTTGGATGTTCCTGCCGCCACCGCCTCCATCGGAAGCGATGCATTCTATGGATGCACTTCGCTGAGCGCAGTGAACGTGGCCGACGGCAATCTGGTCTACCAAAGCAAGGACGGCATCCTGTTCGACAAGCTTGGCACCAAGCTGATCCTCTACCCTGCCGCCCACAGCGGCTCCACATACAACGTCTCCGGCGTTAAGCAAATCGAGGATTACGCTTTCTACGGGTGCAAAAATCTGACGACCGTCGAAACAGCCGCCTCCGTCACGACGCTGGGCAAGGGCGTTTTCAAGGACTGCACTGCGCTGACCTCCGTTGCATTGGGCGGCTCGCTCAAAAAGCTGGAGGACTCCGTTTTCAGCGGCTGCAAAAAGCTCACCTCCCTCAAGCTGCCCACCACCCTTGTCTCCATCGGAGAGTCCGCTTTCAAGGGATGCACCTCGATCAAAAACCTCACCATTCCCACAGGCGTGACCACCGTCGGCGCCGATGCCTTTTCCGACTGTACCGGCTTGACCACCGTCACCGTCACCAAGGATGTGACAGCGCTTTCCGGCGCCGCCTTCAAGGGATGTACCGCCCTGTCGGAATTCAAGGTACAGGACGGCGGTTCTTTTACCGTCAGCAAGGGCGTACTGTATAACAAGGACGGCACACGTCTGGTCGCCTATCCTGCCGGCAACACGGCCGAAAGCTTCACCGTCCCGGACAAGGTCACAGCCATCGGCACCTACGCCTTTGACAGCTGCAAGCACTTAAAAAAGCTGATCGTTCCTGCATCCGTCAAGACTTTGGCGAAGCCTGTCATCCGCAACTGCACTGCAACGGTGATTTATGCAGAAAAGAGTTCTGCCGCTCAGGACTACTTTAAGGCGAACACGGACGGCTTTGCAGAGCTTAAGATCGGCAAGGATGTTTTGCCGGGCGATATCAATACCGACGGCGTTGTGGACAATGCGGATGTCATTCTGCTGCGGCGCTATGTCGCCAAGTGGAAGGATATCCAAATCGATACCGACGCCGCAGACGTTAACAACGACAGCGCCATCGACAACGCCGACGTGATTTTGCTGCGCCGCTATGTGGCAAAATGGAAAAATGTTACTTTGAAATAAGGAAGGTCAAGCTATGAAAACGAATTTAAAAAAGATCCTTTTCGCCGTACTCCTGTGCACCGTTTTGCTGTGCGCAACGCTTCCGATGGCTGTCTTTGCCGAAGATGGCGGCGCCGCCGTCTCTGTCGGCAGTGCCAGCGGCAAGGCTGGTGATACGGTCACCGTCAGCGTCAACCTGAACCAGAACCCCGGCGTCATCGCCATGAATCTCAACGTCGGCTACGACCCCGATCAGCTGGAACTGGTCAGCGTCAGCAATGCCGGTGTGCTGAGCGGCTATTCCTCCCCGGCTGTCTACGGCGGCGGCTCCTATACCCTGAACTGGGAGGACGCCCTGTCCACCACCAACAACAACGCCACCGGCACCATCGCCACCATGACCTTTAAGCTCAAGGAAAACTGCGACAAGGCAAACATCTCCGTTTCCGGCGTGGGACACGATGCCGACGTCAAGCCCGTCACGGTTTCCGGTTCCTCGGGCACCATCACCAACACCAACCCCACAACCACGACCACCACGACGAAAGCAACCACCACCAAGGCAACCACCACAACAACTAAAAAAGCTACCACCACAACCAAGAAGGCAACCACCACCAAACGTGCAACAACGACGTCGGTCTACACCCGTCCCTATACGCCGGAGAATACATATCCCGTAGATTTTGAACCCACAACGGAAGAATACACCACCGAAATCCTCAGTATCACGGAAACCATGACGGAATATGTTCCCGAACCGATTACAGAAGAATCCACCACGGAGCTGATTGAGGAGGACGAGAACAGCGAAAAGATGTCCAAGACACGTCTTGTGATCATCGTTCTGTTCGTCTGCTTCGCCATCATCGGCATCGGCGTTATCATTTCCATGGTTCGCAAAAGCAAGGTTTAACCATGACGGAACCGCACCTGATCTGCATCGACATTGACGGCACCCTGCTGGACGGTCAAAGTGATTGCCCGCCCCGGGAAAACCTCGAGGCTATCTGCGAAGTCCGCCGGCAGGGGCACAAGGTGTTTATCAATACAGGACGAGCATGGGCCAACATCCCGCAGGGCTTGCGGGATGTTTTGGACTGCTTTGACGGCTTCTGCTGTGCCAACGGCAGCTACGTCCGCACCCGGGACAGGGTACTGCGCAATATCACTTTCCCCGAACCGCTTCTTTTTGAGGCTTTGCAGTACTTTATTCGGGAAGATCCACGGTTTTGTCTGTTCGAGGGGGAGACGCTCCTCTTAAAAACCGGAGTCGCCTCCGACCTGTACGGCAGTCCCGGCGTGATGATCCACCATCCCGAGGAGATTCACACCCGGTTTCAAGGCTGCCGCTTCAATGTTTTCTCCTGCGAGGGTCGCCTGCCCGAAGCTTTTCATCAAAAATTCAGCGGCAGAATCCATATTTTTCAGTGCGACACTTTCGCCGACTGTGCCCCGCTTGGCTGTTCCAAGGCAATCGGGATGCAGTATGCGGCGGCGCACTGTGCGATTCCCATGACCCACACTGTGGCCATTGGCGACTCCGCCAACGATCTGCCGATGCTGCAAAGCGCCGCTGTTTCCGTTGCCATGGGCAATTCCCCAGAGGATATCCGCAGACAGACGGACTTTGTCACTGATTCCCATGAAAACTGCGGTGTAGCGCAGATTCTGCGCAAGCTTTTTCCCTCCCGCTGACTCTTGCATTGTCCCGATGCGGCAATGCATATATTTTTTCAAAGGAGTATGTTCCATGAAGAAAAGTCAAAAGATTCTCGCCGTCCTGCTCGCTGTGACCATGGTGCTGTCCGCCCTGCCCTTTGCCGCCTTCGCTCAAGAAGCGCCTGTGATTGACCACAGCTGCAAAACCGATTGCGGCGGTCAATGCGGGTATTCCCCGGTGATCATTGTTCCCGGCATCATGCAGTCGCAGGTCTATGTACAGAATCAGGATGGCACCGGCGATCTGATGACTGTGGACGGGTTCCCCATCGTGGAGAGCATGGATATGCAGTTCATGTTCGACACGCAATCCGTCAAGCAGGATCTGAAAAAGATGATCTGGCCGATTCTCAAGGCACTGCTTTTCGGGCAGAAGGCAAAGCTGACCGACTTGGTTTGCGAGATCGCGGACAAGTGCTTCTACAGCCACTACTTCAATGAGGACGGCACCCGTGTCTATGACGCACAGGTGGACGAATACTGGTACTCCGTCGAGGAATCCAAAAACCACCCCGACAAATCCTACGGCTACGCCAAGGGCTACCGTACCGATAAGGACGGCAACACCCTTCCCACCACCAAATATGAAACCGAATACGACTTTATCATGCGTCAGGTCGATCTGACCGAATATGCGGATATGGCAGGGTACGACCACATTTACTACTATGCATACAGCTCTTTCGGCGATACATATTCCATCGCCGAAAGATTCAACGAATACATTCAAATGGTCAAGGATCAGACAGGGCACGATAAAGTCAGCGTTGTCTTTATCAGTCTCGGCGGCACCATCGGCAACACCTATCTTGCCGATTTCCGCAACCCGGATGACATTGACCGCATCGTCTTTGCCGCCGCTGCAATGGACGGCTCCTATCTGCTGAGCGATTTGATGAAGGGAAATTTAACCCTGGACAGCAAGGACTTGTACACCACGGTGCTCCCCGATTTGATGTACCTTGTGGAGCAGACACAGGGCGTCAATTTGCGCTGGGTCGGCTACCTGCTGAACGTGGTTCTGCGCATCATCCCCCAAAAGTTTCTTTCGGGTACGGTTACGGAACTGTTTCAGGCGGTGATCGACCGTGTGCTCGGCAAAATGCTGTATAACTGTCCCTCCATGTGGGCATTGGTGCCCAGCAGCGAATATCCCGAGATGGCCGACCGCTACATCAAAAATGAAACGCTTCGTGCCAAAACAGACCGCTACTACAACATTCAGAAAAACGCCGCACAGACGCTTAAAGAACGCACCGCAGAGGGCATGGACATCTTTGTGGTCTGTGGCTACAACCTGCCGATGCCGTCCATTCTCGGCTGCTATACATACAGCTCGGACAACATTATTCAGGCTTCCTCTTCCTCCGCCGGTGCGACCGTTGCCCCCTACGGCAAAACCCTACCCACCAACTACAAGCCCGCCATCGACGAAAGTTACATTTCTCCCGAACGGGAAGTGGACGCCGGTACAGCCGCTCTCCCCGAGCGCACATGGTTCATTCGCAACCAAAGCCATCTGACGCTGCAAAGCGCTCTGCACGATACAATCCACCTTTGCGTCCAGATTCTTGCCGACAAGCAGATCACCGATGCCCGTGTGCACAACGGCGGATTCGCTCAATTCAACGGATACCGCCCCACAAAGGAGCTGCAAAATCTGATCGACCGCTATGAGGAACTAACACAGGAAGAGCTTTCTGCGCTGAAACCTGCCAAAGCCTCCGCATTGCAAACGGCCTATGAAAACGCAGTCGATGTTTTGGAAAGCAAGGACTGGGACTACGACAAAGAGCAGGAGGCCGAAAAAGCGCTTTACACGGCGCTGTACAAGGCGAAGCTGCTTCCCAATCAGGACTCCGCCGATTCTCCCTACAAAAAATATTCCTTGGCAAAGGACCTGTCAAAATTCACCAAGGGCTGGAGCGATCTGACCGCCTTGCTCTTCGGAAGCAGGGATTATATTCCCTTTGTCTGACCCCATACTTCAAAAGGCTGCCGCAGGAAGCGACAGTCTTTTTCTTTTTCGTCACCATCTGCGCTCCTGTCCATATACTGATTATGGGATAAGACCCCTATTTTCAGGAAAGGAGCATCGTTTGTTGAACGACATGACAAGAAACTACTACGGTCAGCGTCCATGCGGCGTCAACATGACGTGCCGTGAGAAAGCGCCGAGTCCCATGCACGAATTCCATGTTTCTGCGCTGCCGGCAAATCCTGTGGTCGCCATGGCCTATGTACCCATGCAGACAGATACGACCGTATTCGACGAAGCCAAAGCGCTGTCCGAGGGAACGCTCTTCCCTTGCTTGTGTAAACCATTCCGAGGAGCAGGTGATCGCAGATGAGCAGCAGAGCTAACGCCATGCGCAAATTGCAGGCAGCGAAATTCGCCCTGTTGGAAATGCACCTGTATTTGGACACACACCCGGAGGATCTTGATGCCATAGCGGCGTACAAAAAGTATGAGTCCAAATACATGGTTTTGCGCTGCGAGTATGAGGAAAAATACGGCAGCATTCACTGGCTCGGTGCGCCGGGCGTTGAATGGCTCAAAAACCCGTGGCCATGGGATTCGGAGGTGTGCGACTAATCTATGTTTTCCTATGAAAAAATGTTACAGTACCCGGTGCGTATCAAAAATCCCAATCCTAAATACGCACAGATCATAATCAGTCAGTACGGCGGTCCCGATGGCGAATTGGGTGCCTCTTTGCGGTATTTGTCCCAGCGGTTCTCCATGCCCTATCCCGAACTCAAGGGACTGCTGACGGATATCGGCACAGAAGAACTGGGGCATTTGGAGATGATCGGGGCGATCGTTTACCAGCTGACACGGAATCTGTCCTATGACGAGATCAAAAAGAGCGGATTTGACACCTATTTTGTCGATCACACCACAGGTATCTATCCCACAGCAGCAAGCGGCGCCCCATACACAGCGGCTTCCATGCAGTCCAAGGGTGACATTCTTGCGGACCTTACCGAGAATTTGGCGGCGGAGCAAAAAGCACGAGCCACCTACGACAACATCCTGCGTCTTGTGGATGACCCGGATGTGCGGGAACCGATCAAATTCCTTCGTGCACGGGAGATCGTGCATTTCCAGCGTTTCGGCGAAGGGCTGCGTCTGGCCACGGACAGACTGGACAGCAGGAACTTCTACGCCTGCAACCCATCCTTTGACGACAACTGCGGGTGCAGCTGCAAAAAGAATTGAGCACACAAAATACCGCGACACGCACTGTGCCGCGGTATTGTTCATTGTAAAAATGTATCGCACGCTTTCTCGGCTGTTGTTTGCCAAATCAGCAGAAGCTTTCCCGACTGCACGGAGACGACACTTTCTTTGCCCACGAATGCATTGCTGACGCCGAGGGGAAAATGATCGGTTAGAGATGCATTCTCTAAACTATAGAGCAGTCCCCTCTCCGTCACGCCGTCCGCCCTTTCGCCGAAGGCAAAAACGGAAATATTGCCCCGATCGGCATCGGAAAATCGGAGTGCATCATTTTGGAGCAGATATACTGCCGTTCCCTCTCCGAAAAGCATTCCCTTTGCGCCGTGTTCCCGGATAAACGCCAGCGTTTGGATATTGGCAATCGTATGATCCAGTCGTCCGCCCAAACCGCCGTACAGGATGAAATGGGTTGCGCCGCACTTCAGACCCTCACGCACGGCCAAAAGCATATCGGTATCGTCTTTTTGAACGGGATGCTGAACGAGATTTTCTATTACGGGGACATAGCCCAGAGAATCAAAA